>NZ_BAAHXI010000044.1:0-34729 GCF_054656955.1 Deferrisoma palaeochoriense | reverse complement strand
CTTAAGGCGCAGAAAGAAGCGCTGACAGGAATTCTCGAGCGCCTGGGGGCCGAGAATCAGGGGTAGGGGTAACCGGGGGATCACCTCCTTTAACGGTACGCGTCCCGCCCGGTCTGGCGCCGGGCCACCCTCCGGGGCGGCACGAACGGATGAGGTGGGCGCTCTTGTGTTCCGGCGTCCATGCGCCCCCACCGCATGCCTCGCCGGAGAAAAGGGGGCCTCCCGTGGGCGCAGTCCAAACCGGATCCCTTCGGTCACTCCTTTTCAGTTCCCCACCACGGCAACGCATCCACACCCAAAAACAAAGGGCCTAGCCTCGTCGGCTAAGCCCTTGTTTTTACTGGTGCGCGCGAGAGGATTCGAACCCCTGACCTGCGGATCCGTAGTCCGCCGCTCTATCCATCTGAGCTACGCGCGCAAACTCCTCGACCTTACTGTTCGGCTTTCACGAAGTCCTTGAGCAGAATCCCGTAGCGCTCGTGCTCGAAGGGGTGGGCCTCGGGGTACATGCTGAAGAGCCACCCGGAGAAGATCTCCTGGCCGTTTTCCTTCACCACGAGCCGGGCGGCCGGGTTCTCGGTCTCGTTGGACTTGGAGGTGATGGTTCCGCCCCCCATGGTGAACGAGGGCAGGAAGCTTTCCACGGTGATCTCCAGGGAGCCCACCGTGGCCGTGTCGCCCACGTTGACCGTGATCTCCTCGGTCTTGTTCTCCTGCTTGTCCGTGATCTCCAGGACCACCGCCTTCCAGGTGGCCTTCACGTCGTCGGGCACCACGATCTGGCGCTGGGCCGGGGCTCCCATGGAACCGTGCCCCTCCGGGGCGGCCGGTTGGGCCTCGTGGGACGCGGACGCCTCCACCTTCTGGGCCGGCGCCTCGGCCTGGGGGGCGGGTTCCTCGGACTTGGAGCACGCGCCGAGCGCCAGGGCCGCCAGGAGCATCACCAGGATCTTCGCCCGCATCCTCAACTCCTCACCAAAAAGACGGAAAGGGAGTGGCGGAGAGGGGGGGATTCGAACCCCCGGTACCCTTGTGGGGTACACACGATTTCCAGTCGTGCACCTTCGGCCAGCTCGGTCACCTCTCCGTTCGTCCAAACAAAAACATGGCGGAGAGGGAGGGATTCGAACCCTCGGTAGGGGGGAACCCTACACTGGTTTAGCAAACCAGCGCCTTCAGCCTCTCGGCCACCTCTCCGACCCACGAAGACGGGCATTCTACTGAGCGCCCCGTTTCCGGTCAAGCGATATGTGCCGGCCTTCACTCCCCGTGAAGGGCGTGGCAGTCGCGGCACGGCTTCCCCTCGGCGTGGGCCCCGGCTCGATCCGTGTGGCACGGCACGCAGGCCACGGTGTCGGGCTTCCCGAGCCCGCGGTCCGGGTCCGGGTGCACCGTGTGGCACCATTCGCACGAGGAGGCAAAAAGCCCCCGGTGGGGCCCCTCGGGCACCCGGACGCCCAGGTGACATCCCCGGCAGCGCACCGTGGCCCGCGCCCCCTCCCGGTGGGGCGGGTGGCAGGAGGTGCACCGGTTGTTCTGGATCAGGGTGCGGTGGGGAAGCGTCACGTCCTCGGTCTTCTCGGTGTGACAGGCGTGGCACATGCCGTTGCCCGCCGGGCGGAAATGGCACGCCGTGCAGGCGCGGCCCGCCGCCCCGTATGCCCCGTCGTGCCGCCCCCGCACCCCGGGCAGCACGAAATGGCAGGCCAGGCAAAACACCTCGTTCGAGGGGCGGATCAGGGCGGGCTCGGGCGAGGCGTGGGGCGCGTGGCAGTTGAGGCAGGGCGTCGCCTCGTGCTCGAGCCCTCCCCCCGTCACCTCGTGGCACTCCAGGCACAAACTCGCCCTCCGGACCGCCAACCCCCACTGCCGGCCGGGCCCCTGCCGGTGGCACACCCGGCAGTCCTTCTCCAAGGCGGGGTGGACCGAGGAGGGCGGAGCAACTTCGGGTGCGTAGGTCACCGCGACGCGGGTGCCCCCCACCTCGACCCGGTTCTCCCCCGGACGCCAGGCCACCTCGACCCGGAACACCCCCTCCCCGGCCCAGGCGACCCGGACCCTCCCGTTCACCCGCACGGGGACCGACGAGGCGCCGGGGTCGGGCTCGTACCCGATCACGACCCCCTCGCGGGTCGCCGTGACGAACCCGTCCGGCGGAAACACCACGACCGGCGCCCCCGCGGCGACCGCGGCCCATCCCAAGCCCAACAGCCCCAGCGCAACCGCCCTCCCCATGCTGACCCTCCCCGCGCGTCCGCCGGCTTGACGTCTGCCGCGGCGGTTGTAGGGTTCACCCCCTTCGTTGCCCCGTGATCCCGTTTCGAACAAGGAGATGTGCCATGAGCATCGACACCGTGCAAGAGGCCCTGCGGTCCCTGATCCCGCTGGCCACCACCTACGGCCTCCAGGCCCTGGGGGCGATCGTCATCCTGATCGTGGGAAAGATCGCGGCGGGCGTTATCGAAAGCCTGGCCGAACGGGGCCTCACCCGCGCCAAGGTGGACAAGGCCCTCGTGGGGTTCCTGGGCAGCCTCGTGCGCTACGGGGTGCTCACCTTCGCGGTGATCGCCGCCCTCGCCAACTTCGGCATCCAGACCACGTCGTTCGTCACCGTGCTGGGCGCCGCCGGCCTGGCCGTGGGCCTGGCCCTGCAGGGGAGCCTTTCGAACTTCGCGGCCGGGGTGCTGATTCTGCTCTTCCGCCCCTTCGGCCTGGGGGATTTCGTGGAGGCCGGCGGGGTGACCGGAGCGGTCCAGCACATCGGCATCCTGACCACGGTGCTCACGAGCCCCGACAACAAGAAGATCATCGTCCCCAACAGCCAGATCATGGGCGGCACGATCGTGAACTACTCGGCCAACGACACCCGCCGCGTGGACCTCACGGTCGGCGTGGGGTACGGGGACGACCTGGGCAAGGCCAAGGCCGTTCTGGAGAAGATCGTGCGGGACCACCCGAAGGTCCTTCCGGACCCGGCCCCGGTGATCGAGGTGGCCGAACTCGGGGACTCGTCGGTGAACTTCGTGGTCCGGCCCTGGGTCAAGACCCCGGACTACTGGGAGGTCTATTTCGATCTCAACCGCACGATCAAGGAGACCTTCGACCGGGAAGGCATCTCGATCCCGTTCCCCCAGCGGGACGTGCATCTCTACAACGAGAACGCGGGCTAGCCCGGACGAACGAACGTGCCCGCCGCCCGCTCTGCGGGGCGGCGGGCACCCGGCCGGTGCGGAATCAGCTCCCGCCGTACTGGGCCCGGAGGGTCTTCTTGTCGATCTTGCCGACGCTCGTTTTCGCGATGGCCTCCACGAACTCCACCCGCTCGGGCACGGCGTAGCGGGAGATGATGCCCTTCTCGGCGTACCCCTGGAGAAACGCGCGGATCTCGTCGGCCGTGAGTTTGCCCTCGAACCCGGGCTTCGGCACCACCAGGGCCATGGGCCGCTCGCCCCATTTGGGGTCGGGCACCCCGATCACGGCACATTCACTCACGCCCTCGACCTTGGAGATCAGGTCCTCGATGTCCAGCGACGAGATCCACTCCCCGCCCGACTTGATCACGTCCTTGATCCGGTCGGTGATCTTCACGTAGCCGTCGGGCCCCTGCACCGCCACGTCGCCGGTGTGCAGGTATCCGCCCCGCCAGAGGTTCTCGGAGTTGGCCGGGTCCTTGAGATACCCCTGGGTGAGCCACGGCGCCCGGACCGCGATCTCGCCCGAGCTCTTCCCGTCCCGGGGCAGGGGGTTCATCTCCTCGTCCACGATTTTGAGGTCCACGAGCGGGATCGGCCGGCCGGTTTTGCACCGGATCGCCGCCTGCTTCTCGGGCGGCAGCGACAGGGCCTCGGTGTCCAGGTGCGCGAGGGTGAGCACGGGGCAGGTCTCGCTCATCCCGTAGCCCGTGTAGATGTCGATGCCCCGGGCCAGCGCGGCCTGGCAGAGCCCCTGGGGCAGGGCCGATCCGCCGATGATCACCTTCCAGCCCGAGAGGTCCACCTCCTGGGCCGCCGGGCTGGAGAGCAGCATGTGGAGGATCGTGGGCACGCAGTGGCTGAAGGTCACCCCCTCGTCCCGGATGAGCTTCAGGAGCACATCGGGGGCGTACCGTCCGGGATAGACCTGCTTCACCCCCAAAAGCAGCGCCACGTAGGGAATGCCCCAGGCGTGCACGTGGAACATGGGGGTGATGGGCATGTACACGTCGTCCCGGTGGAACCGGCCCTGGGCGCCGGGCATCGCGAGCGCCGCCGTCACGGCCAGGGTGTGGAGCACGAGCTGGCGGTGGCTGAAATAGACGCCCTTGGGGAGCCCCGTGGTGCCCGTGGTGTAAAAGGTCGTCGCCCGGGTGTTCTCGTCGAGGTCGGGAAACGCGTAGCCCGGATCGGCCGCGGCCACCATCTCCTCGTACTCCGCCTCGAAGGGCACCGAGCTTTCGGGCCGGGACCCGTCGTCGGAGAGGAGCACGAACTTCACGGGCCGCTCGATGCGGTCGCGGATCGCCTCCACGACCGGCACGAAGTCGGTGTGCACCAGGATCACGTCGTCCTCGGCGTGGTTGATGGTGTAGAGGATCTGCTCGGGGGAGAGCCGTACGTTCACGGTGTGGAGCACGGCCCCCATCATGGGCACGGCGTAGAAGCACTCGAGATACCGGTGGGAGTCCCAGTCCATCACGGCCACGGTGTCCCCGGGCTTCACACCGAGGCCGGCCAGGGCCGAGGCGAGCCGCCCCACCCGCTCCCGGAGCTCCCGGTAGGTCATCCGCTTCCGGTCCCGGTACACGATCTCCTGGTCGGGGGTCGACGCCAACGGGGAGTGCCACAGCTGCTTGATCAACAGCGGGTAGCCGTAGGCCGAGGGGGTGCGGGGGATGGTCAGGTCGTTCACGGGACTACCTCCTTGAAAATGGGGGAACCAAAAATCGCCCCACGAGGGGGCCGATCGAGCCACGGTATCGTGAATGAGTCCTCATTCATACAAATGATACGGCTGAGCCTCCGCCGCCCAGCCGCCTAGCCGCCTCGTCACCAACGCCACCGCGTGGGCCGAGATCCCCTCCCCCCGCCCCTCGAACCCGAGCCCCTCGGTCGTGGTGGCCTTCACCGTGACGGAACCCGGGGGAAGCCCCAGGGCCCCGGAGAGGTTCGCCTCCATCCGGGCCACGTGGGCCGCCACCTTGGGCCGCTGGGCCACGAGGGTGGCGTCCACCCGGAGCACCCGGTACCCGGCCTGGGCCGCGAGTTCCCCGATCCGCCCGAGGAGGTCGAGGCTCGGCGCGTCTTTCCACCTCGGATCGGAGTCGGGGAAGTGGCGGCCCAGGTCTCCCAGGCCGCAGGCCCCCAGCACCGCGTCCCCCACGGCGTGGGCCAGCACGTCGGCGTCGGAGTGGCCGAGGAGCCCCCGGTCGTACGGGATCTCGACCCCCCCCAGCACGAGGCGCCGGCCCTCCACGAGGCGGTGAACGTCGTAGCCGTGCCCCACGGCCGTGGGCACGGCCGGGGCAAGGAGGGCTTCGGCCATCCCGAGGTCCTCCGGGAAGGTGATTTTGAGGTTTCGGGGGTCCCCCTCCACGAGGCGCGGCCTTCGGCCGAGGGCCTCCACGGCCCCCGCCTCGTCCGTGGGGGGTAGGCCCCGGGTCAGGGCCTGTGTGAGCGCGTCGAACAAAAGCTGGAGGGGAAACACCTGGGGGGTCTGGGCCCGCCACAGGCCCGCCCGGGGCACCGTGGCCTCGACCCGACCGTCGTCATCGGCCCGCTTCAGGGTGTCGGCAACGGGAACGGCCAGGAGGGCGCCGTCCGGCCGGGCGGCCTCGGCCAGCCGGTCGAACCGGCCGGTCGGCGGAAACGGCCGGGCCCCGTCGTGCACGAACACGAGATCGTCCGGGGCCGCCCCCCGGTCCCGAACCCCCCGGAGGCCCGCGAGCACGCTCTCGCCCCGCTCGGCCCCGCCCGGCACCACGTCGACCGGCATCTCGACGCCGGCCGTCCGGGCGATCTGCCGGGTTTCGTCGAGGGCGTCGGCCGGCGCGGCCACGCACAGGGCCGCGAACCGAGGCCAGCCAGCCAGGGCCCGCAGGGTGTGCGCGAGCACCGGTTCCCCCGCGAGCGGCAGGAACTGCTTGGGCACCCCCGCCCCCATCCGGCGGCCCGCCCCCCCGGCCGCCACCACCCCCCAGCACCTCACGCCCGGCGTCTCCAGACCCGCCGGCGCTTTCCGGATTCCGCCTCGGGCTCGGCCCCCTCGGGCCGGGCGAAAATCATCCGGCCGGCCGAGGTTTGGAGCACCGACGTCACCACGGCCTTCACCGGCTGGCCGATCAAGCTCTGGCCCTGCTCCACGACCACCATGGTGCCGTCCTCCAGGTACCCCACCCCCTGGCCGGGCTCCTTGCCCTCCTTCTGGAGGGTCACCTGCACCGACTCACCGGGGAGCACAACGGGCCGAAGCGCGTTGGCGAGCTCGTTGATGTTGAGCACCCGCACCCCCTGGAGCTCGGCGACCTTCGAGAGGTTGAAATCGTTGGTGATCAGGGTGGCGCCCGAGGTCTTGGCCAGCGACACGAGCTTTGCGTCCACCTCCTTCACCTTGGGAAAGTCCTGGTCGGTGATCCGGACCTCGACGCCCTCCATGGCCTGGAGCCGCTCGAGCACGCTCAGCCCCCGGCGGCCCCGGGCGCGTTTCAGGGGATCGGTGGAGTCGGCGATGCCCTGGAGCTCGTTCAGGATGAACTGGGGCACCACCAAGGGGCCGCCGATGAACCCCAGGTCCACCATGTCGGCCACCCGGCCGTCGATGATGGCCGAGGTGTCGAGGATCTTGGGCGCGATGCTGGCGGCCACCCCGGGTTTCCCCGGGGCCACCCGGAATGCCCTCACGCCCCGGGCCCCGGCCGCGCCCGCGAGATAAAGGAGGCACCCGCCCAGCGGCAGGAGGATCAGGGGATCGTTGACTCCCAGGCCGGCCCGCATGGCCGCCAGGGCCAGGAGCCCCACCAGCACCCCGACCCCGCCGCCGAACACCACGAGCGAGGGGGCCTGACGGACCCATCGCTCGGCGGCCCAGCACCCTAGGAACAGGAGCAGCCCGCCGGCCGCCCCGATCCAGCGGGCCATCTCGCCCGGAAGGAAACCGGGGCCCGCGAAGGCCCCGGCCGTTAGGCAGATCCCTAGAAGGATCGCCCGCACCCAGAACAGCGCCACCCGCTAGACCTCCGTTTTCGTCGCCACGTCCGAGAAGGCCGACAGGATCCGCGCCTGGGCCCGGTTGGGCGGCTCACCGCTCGCCACCGCGATCTCCTGGGCCAGGAGCTCCATGGCCGTGTTGAGCATACGTTTTTCCCCGTACGACAGGCTCTTCCCGGCCCGCAGCAGGTAGAGGTCCCGGAGGACCTTCGCGATCTCCAGGGCCGAACCCGTGCGGATCTTCTCGCTGTAGGCCCGGAACCGGCGGTTCCATGTCTGGCCGTCGCTCACCCGGCCCCGCTGGCGGAGCACGTGGAACACCTGGTCGATCTCCTCCCCGCCCATCACCTGCCGCAGCCCGACCTCCTCGCTTTTGGAGACGGGCACGATGATGGTCATCCCCTTGTCGAGGATCCGCAGGACGTAGACGTCCATCTTCGTCCCCATCATCTCGCGGGACTCGATGGCCACCACCTCCCCCACCCCGTGCCCCGGGTACACCACCTTGTCGCCGATCTGGTACATCACCCGTCTCCTTCCGCGGCCCATCCGGCCGCAACCCCGCGATGAGAGCCCGTTCCCCTGTCCGTTTCGGTGTCACTTCCCGCTGGCACGCTGGAAAGCTGGGAGGCTGGAAGGCCGAGCCCATTCGGAGTCCAGCGTCTTCCCTTGTCCCACCCCCTGGGCGCCGCGCCCGAGCGGCCTTCGACGCCTCCGGGCGCCCCGGTTGGCGCCCCGGCGGCCCGTGTATTACCCTTCGCGGCCGAACCGTTCTTCCCGGGTTCCCGCAAAGGAGCGTGCCATGGCGTCCGACGTCTATTTCTGCGGTCTTCGAACCAGCCACCGCCGCACCCTGTTCCACAAGATCGACGATCTCCTGGAACGGGCCGGCCTCGCCCAATGTGTCGGCAAGGGCGATCTCGTGGCCGTGAAGCTTCACTTCGGGGAACGGGGAAACGCCTCGTTCCTGCGGCCCGTGTTCGTGCGGCGCGTGGTGGACCGGATCCGGGGCCTGGGCGCCAAGCCGTTCCTCACCGACACGAACACGCTGTACCGGGGGAGCCGCACCGAGGCGGTTAGCCACCTCGAAACGGCCATCCTCCACGGGTTCACCTACGCTACGGTGGGCGCGCCGGTCATCATCGCCGGCGGCCTGAGGGGCAACACCGGGGTCCGGGTCCCGGTGCCCGGGGTCCATTTCCGGGAGGCCTCGATCGCCGCCGAGATCGCCCACGCCGACGCCCTGGTGGTGCTGAGCCACTTCAAGGGCCACGACGTGGCCGGGTTCGGCGGCGCGGTGAAAAACCTCGGCATGGGGTGCGCCACCCGCGAGGGCAAGATGGCCCAGCACTCCGGGGTGTCCCCCAAGGTCAAGGCCAAACGGTGCGTGGCCTGCGGCGAGTGCGCCCGGTGGTGCGCCCACGGGGCCATCGCCGTCGGGGAGAAGGCCTCCATCGACCCCGACCGGTGCGTGGGGTGCGGGGAGTGCATCCTCACCTGCCCCACCGGCGCGATCCAGATCCGCTGGACCGAGGGCCCCCAATCCATGCAGGAGAAAATGGCCGAGTACGCCTGCGCCGCCCTCCACGGCAAGCGCGACCGCGCCGTGTTCCTGAACTTCGTCGCCCAGGTCAGCCCGGCCTGCGACTGCCATGCCCACAACGACGCGCCCATCGTGGCCGACGTGGGGCTCGCGTCGGGCCGCGACCCCGTGGCCCTCGACCAGGCCTGTGTGGACCTCGTGAACGCCTGTCCGGGCCGGCCCGACTCGGCCCTCAAGGCCCATCACGAACCCGGCGGCGACAAGTTCCGGGGGGTGTACCCCGAGATCGACTGGTCGGTGCAGCTCGTCCACGCCGAGCGGATCGGCCTGGGGTCCCGCCGCTACACGCTCACCCGGCTCGACGAGTAAACCGGCGCGGGAGCCCGGCCCTCGGCCCCGTGGAGCGAGCGGATCCGCCCGGTGCGCCCGGCCCACAGGGTCCAGGCCATGGCGAACGCCAGGGCCGCGACGAGGATCCAGAGCCAGAGGGTGGGGCGCACGGTCAGCCTCCTGGGCGGGGAGGAATCCTTTATACCACATCCGCCGCGGAACCGGAAAGGCGCTCGGCCGCTTCATCAAACGCCGTTCCCCTTTTTTCCCAGGCATAGCGACCGAACGCAGCGCGTAACCGCCCGGGATCCAAGAGCTTTTCTCTACCGGTGCACAACGACCGGATCCGGGCGGCCAGATCCTCGGGGTCGCCATACAAACAGGCGGCGTGGAACTCGGTCGGCACCACCTCGGGATAGGCGAGCCGGGCCGGCACGAGGGGATGGGCCCCGGCGTAGGCCGCCTCCACCACGCTCAGGCCGAAGTTCTCCTGCCGGGCCGTGCTCACGACGACGTGGCACCGGGCGAGAAGCCGGCCGTAGGCCTTCCGGTCGGGCACGTAGCCCCAGTGGACCACCCGGGGTCCCAGCCGGGCCCTCGCCTCCTCGAACACGGGTGGGGCCCTCCCGAACCGCTCCCCGGCCACGGCCACCCGGAAGGGCACCCCCTCGTCGGCAAGCCGAAGGAGAACCCCGAAGAAGAGTTCCGGATCCTTGTCGTGCTCCCACCGGTGGTTCCACAGGATCACGGGGAGCCCCTCCCGCGGCCCGGGCTGGGGGATGTCGGCCACCTCCACCCCGGGCCAGAGCACCCCGGAACGGGCCGCGATCTCGGCCACCGCCCACCGGGGCCGGGCGTCGGGCATGCGGCCGAGGAGCCGGTCGAGCCCCTCCAGGAACGCCTCGCGCTGGAACGCGGAGTTGAAAACCACCCGGTCCGCCGCCAAGGCGCTCGCCAGGTTCGTGAAGGCGTACTGGAGGTCCCGTTCGGCCGGCGCCTCCCCGGGCCGCGTCGGGTACGCCACCTGGTTTTCGTGAAAGTAGAGGGCCGCGGGCACCCGCCGGGGCAGCAGCGCCCTGAGGTGGGCCAGGTCCAGAAGGCTCGTGGCCCACAGGAGGTCGAACCGCCCGATCCGGCCGGCGAGGGCCCGGGCCAGGTGCACCGCCGCCCCCCGCATGCGCCACTTCCAGAACCGGGCCGGCAGGGTCACGAGTTCGATCTCGTGGCGGCTGTGCCGGGCCCACCCCTCGGCCACCGCCCGGTGGCTCCCCCCAAAAAACGGCTCCACCAGCGCGATCCGAAGGCGCCGGCCTTCCGGACCGAACGTCGTATGATTCATTTCGCCGCCCTTTCCCACCCCGGCCCCAGCCGCCCGGCCCCGGCCGCCGCCCTCCCGAAGACCGAGCCACTTCTCGTTTTCTGCCAGGAGGTTACAAAAAGCCCCACCCGCCCCTCTAGACTTTTCGACAAAACCGGGTTTACTTGGCTTGACATTGAACCCTCATTCACCGTAGCATCCGCACCCCGAATGAACGCTCATTCAGGAGAACGCCCATGACCCTACCCCAGATGATCCGCGACCGCCACAACCGTTGGTCCAAGAACCGGGGCTTCCTGGTGAAGCGAGGCGGGGCCTACCAGGACGTGACCTGGGGCGAGTACTACGACCTCGCCTGCCGGGTCGCCCGGGCCCTGGTGGGGCGGGGCATCGAGGTGGGCGACCGGGTGGCGATCCTGAGCCACACCCGGTTCGAATGGGCCGTGGCCGACACGGCCATCCTCACCGCGGCCGGGATCACGGTACCCCTGTATCCCTCCCTCACCCGCCCCGAAGTGAAACACCTCCTGGAACGAAGCGGTGCCCGGATCCTGTTCGTGTCGGACGAGGACCAGGTCCAAAAATGTCTGCCGCTCCTCGACGCGGTGGAGGGACTGGAGCTCCTCGTGGCGTTCGAGGCCGACGCCCTCCGGGGCGTCGACCGGCCGGACGTCCTGTCCCTCGAGGCCCTCGCGGCCGAGGCCGACCGCACCGACGCCGCGGTGCTCGAGGAGCGGCTGGCCGCCCGCACCCGCGACGACGTGGCCACCATCATCTTCACCTCGGGCACCACGGGCGAGCCCAAGGGCGTCATGCTCACCCACGGCAACATCCTCTCCAACTGCGAGGCCGCGATCGAGGAGTTCGACATCGGCCCGGGGGACGTGCACCTGGCCCACCTGCCCCTGGCCCACATCCTGGAGCGCATGGCCGGGTACTATCTCATGCTCTACACCGGCTGCACCATCGGCTACGCGGAGAGCATCCAGACCGTGGCCGACAACTTCGGCGAGGTGCGGCCTACGATTTCGGTCAGCGTGCCCCGGATTTTCGAGAAGGTGTACGCCGGGGTCCAGACCAAGGCCGCCGAGGCGCCGGCGCCGGTGCGGATGCTCACCTTCTGGGCCCTCAAGGTGGCCCGGGAGGCCGGGGAGGTCCTGGCCGAAAAGCGCCCCCTCACCGGCCGCCTCAAGCTCCGCCACGCCATTGCGGACCGGATCGTGTTCAAGAAGATCCGCGAGCGTCTCGGGGGGCGCCTGCGGTTCTTCATCTCGGGCGGGGCTCCCCTCGCCCCCGAGCTCGCCAAGGCGTTCCTCGCCATGGGGGTTCGGATCTTCGAGGGCTACGGCCTCACCGAGACGTCGCCCGTGATCACGGTGAACACCCCGCGCCGCTGGAAGATCGGCACCGTGGGGCGGCCCATCTCCAACGTGGACGTCAAGATCGCCGAGGACGGGGAGATCCTGGTCAAGGGACCCAACGTGTTCATCGGGTACTACCAGGACGAGGAGAAAACCCGGGAGGTGTTCACGCCCGACGGGTACTTCATGACCGGCGACATCGGCGAACTCGACGCGGAGGGGTTCCTCCGGATCACCGATCGCAAGAAGGACCTCATCGTGACGGCCGGGGGCAAGAACGTGGCGCCCCAGAAGGTCGAAAACGTCCTCAAGATGAGCAAGTACATCTCCGAGGTGATGCTCTACGGCGACAAGAAAAAATTCATCACGGCCCTGGTCGTTCCGGACTTCGAGTGGCTCAAACGCTACGCGGAACTCAAGGGCATCGCCTACTCCTCGATGACCGACCTCGTGAACCACCCCCAGGTCCAGGACTTCTACCACCGGCTGATCCAGGAAACCCAGCAGAAGGCCGAGCTCGCCTCCTACGAGTCGGTGAAGAAGTTCGTGCTCCTCGACCACGAGTTCGCGGCGAACCAGGGCGAGGTCACCCCCACCCTCAAGATGCGGCGAAAGGTGATCACCGAGCACTACAAGGACAAACTCGAAGCCCTGTACGAGGAGGATTGAGATGGGCGCCGCGCAGGAGAGACGGGCCGAGCGCGAACGCCAGATCCTCGAAGCCGCGATCCGGGCCTTCAGCCGCCACGGCTACCACCAGTGCACCGTGGCCCAGGTGGCCCGGGAGGCCGGGGTGGCCGACGGCACCATCTACATCTACTTCAAGGGCAAAGACGATCTCCTGGTGTGCGCCTTTCGCCACGTGCTCGAAACCATCCTCGAGGAACTCGACCGGGACCTCACCGACATCACCGACCCGCTGGAGCGGATCCGGTTCCTCGTGGAGCGCCACCTGGAGGTCATGGAGCGCGACCCGGAGCTCGCCGCGTTCCTCCAACTCCAGCTCCGCCAGCCCGACGCCTCGATCCGCCAGGCCATCGCCGAGCCGCTCCGGGCCTACGCCCGCAAGATCGAGCAGGTGGTGGACGAGGCCAAGGCCGCCGGCGCGGTCCGGACCGATCTCGCCACCCACGTGATCCGCCGCGTCCTGTTCGGTGCGGTGGACGAGACCGTCTCGGCCTGGGTTCTGAACCCCCGCCGGGGGCCGCTCAAACCCAAGGCGCAGGCCATCTGCGACATCGTATTCCACGGCATCCGCGCGCCCCGATCGGGGCAGTAACGTCCACGACGAACCCGTCGAAAGGAGGTAGTTGCCATGCCCCCCATCCGAAAGGCCGCCGTCCTAGGCGCCGGCGTCATGGGAAGCGCCATCGCGGCCCATCTCGCCAACGCCGGCATCCCCTGCCTGCTCCTGGACATCGTGCCCCGGGAGCTCACGGAAGACGAAAAGAAGAAGGGCCTCACCCTCGAAAGCCCCCAGGTCCGGAACCGCTTCGCCCAAAACGGGCTCCAAAACGCCCTGAAAGCGAGCCCCGCCGCGTTCGCCCACAAGAGCCTCGCCCGGCTCGTGACCCCGGGGAACTTCGAGGACGATCTCCCGAAGCTCGCCGAGGCGGACTGGGTGGTGGAGGCCGTGGTGGAGCGGCTCGACATCAAGGTGTCGCTCTTCCAGAAGGTGGCCGCCCACCTCAAGCCGGGCGCCCTTCTCACCACCAACACCTCGGGGCTTTCGGTCAACGCCATGGCCGAGGCCCTGCCCGAGGATCTGCGACCGCGGTTTTTCGGCACCCACTTCTTCAACCCGCCCCGGTACATGCACCTTTTGGAGCTCATCCCGGCGCGGGGGACCGATCCCGAGATCCTGCGGGAGTTCGCGGCGTTCGCGGAGAAGCGCTTGGGCAAGGGCGTCGTGTACGCCAAGGACACCCCCAACTTCATCGCGAACCGGATCGGGATCTTCTCCATGCTCTATACCCTGCGGGCCATGGAGAAGCACGGCCTCACCATCGAGCAGGTGGACGCCTTGACCGGGCCGGCCCTGGCCCGGCCCAAGTCGGCCACCTTCCGCACCGCCGACCTCGTGGGCCTCGACGTGCTCGCCCACGTGGCCCGCACCCAGTACGAGGGCGCCCCGGATGACGAGCGCCGCGAGGTGTTCCAACTCCCCGGCTGGGTCAACGCGATGATCGAAAAGGGCCTCCTCGGCCAGAAGGCCAAGGCCGGCTTCTACAAGCGGGTCAAGGAGAACGGGAAGAAGGAGACCCTGGTCATCGACCCGGCCACCCTGGAGTACCGGCCCAAGGGCAAGGCGGACTTCCCGGTGCTCGCCGAGACCAAGAACATCGAGGATCCCGCGGCCCGGGTGGCCCGGCTCGTGGCCGACAAGAGCCCGGCCGGGGCGTTCGTCTGGGACATCCTGGCCGAGACCCTTCTCTACTGCGCCCGGCGGATTCCTGACGTGGCCGACGACATCGTCTCGATCGACCGGGCCCTGAAATGGGGGTTCGGCTGGGAGGTGGGGCCCTTCGAGATCTGGGACGCCCTGGGGGTGCCCAAGAGCGTGGAGCGCATGCAGGCCGAGGGCCGCGACGTGCCCGAGGGCATCCTGGCCCTGGCCGAGTCGGAAACCCCGAGCTTTTACGTGCGCGACGGGCTCGACGTCAAAATCTGGGATCCGGTGAAGAAAACCCACGTGCCCCTGGAGGCCCGGCCTCGCGTCGTGGTGCTCGCCGACCTCAAGCGGATCGAGCGGGAGTGGTACCGCAATCCCGAGGCCAGCCTGATCGACCTCGGCGACGGCGTGGCCTGCCTCGAGTTCCACTCCAAGATGAACGCCATCGGCGGCGGCATCATGCAGGCAATCCACAAGGCCATGGCCGAGGCCGGCACCCGGTTCGACGCGCTGGTCATCGGGAACCAGGGCGAGAACTTCTCGGTGGGCGCGAACCTCATGATGCTCCTGTTCGAGGCCCTCGAGGGGAACCTGCCCGAGATCGACGCCATGGTCCGGGCGTTCCAGAACGCCACCATGGCCCTAAAGTACGCGCCGGTGCCCGTGGTGGCGGCCCCGTTCGGCCGGGTGCTCGGCGGCGGGGCCGAGGTGGTGCTCCACTCCCACCGGGTGCAAGCGAGCCTCGAGACCTACATGGGCCTCGTGGAGGTGGGCGTGGGGCTTCTGCCGGCCGGCGGCGGCACCAAAGAGCTGCTGCTGCGCTGGATGAGCCGCTACCCCGAAGGCACCGGCGCCGACCCCATGCCCTTCGTGCAGAAGGCCTTCGAGGCCATCGGCATGGCCAAGGTGAGCCTGAGCGCCCGGGAGGCCTTCGACCTCGGGTTCCTGCGCACCGGCGACCGGATCACCATGAACCGGGAGCACCTCATCCACGACGCCAAGAGGGCGGCGCTCGATCTCCTGGAGACCGGGTGGCAACCGCTGACCCGGCCCGAAACCGTGAAGGTCCTGGGCCGGGACGGGCTCGCCAACATCCGCTCCATGCTTCACAACATGAAGGTAGGCCGGCACATCACCGAATACGACGCGGTGGTGGGCGAGAAGGTGGGCTGGGTGCTCTGCGGCGGCGAGGTGGACAACGGTTCCGTGGTCACCGAGGACTACCTGCTGGACCTCGAGCGCCGGGGGTTTGTGGAGCTCTGCGCCCAGCGAAAGACCCTGGAGCGGATCCAGCACATCTTAAAGACCGGCAAGCCGCTGCGGAACTAGTCGAGGCGGGAAGGCGAGAACGCCGAAACCTGGGAGGCCGGAAGGCCTCTGACGGCTCCGGGCCGGAGTTCCCGTTTCCAGCCTCTGGGTTGCAAATTCCTCGTTTCGGATCTCTCGAAGGAGATGAACCATGCGTGAGGCAGTGATCGTTTCGAGCGTGCGCACGCCGGTGGGCAAGGCGTTCAAGGGCGCCCTGGCCACCGTGCGGCCCGACGACCTGGCGGCCGTGGCCATCAAGGGCGCCCTGGCCCGGGTACCCAACCTCGACCCGGCCGAGATCGACGACGTGATTCTGGGCTGCGCCTTCCCCGAGGCCGAGCAGGGCCTCAACGTGGCCCGGCTGGCCCTGCTCCTGGCCGGGCTTCCCGAGACCGTGCCGGGGCAGACCGTGAACCGGTTCTGCTCGTCGGGCCTCCAGACCATTGCCATGGCGGCCCAGGCCGTGATGACCGGCGTGGCCGAGGTGGTGCTGGCCGGCGGGGTCGAGAGCATGACCCGGGTGCCCATGACCGGCAACAAGATCATGGTGAACCCGGATCTGGTGCAGAGCGTGCCCGACTCGTATCTCAACATGGGGCTCACGGCCGAGAACGTGGCCGAGCGGTTCGGCATCACCCGGGAGGACCAGGACGCCTTCGCGCTCTCGAGCCACCAGAAGGCCTTGGCGGCCCAGGCCGAGGGCCGGTTCGAGGAGGAGCTCGTGCCGGTGCCCGTGACCCGCTATAAGCCCGGCAAGAACGGAAAGCCGGTGGAGGAGTCCTTCACCCACACCAAGGACGAGGGCCCCCGGGCCGACACCTCGCTGGAAACCCTGGCGAAGCTCCGCCCGGCCTTTCGCCAGGGCGGAACGGTCACGGCCGGGAACGCGAGCCAGATGTCCGACGGCGCGGCCATCTCCGTGGTCATGAGCGCCGAGAAGGCCCAGGCCCTGGGCCTAGAGCCCCTGGCCCGGTTCGTGTCGTTCGGCGTGGGCGGGGTGGACCCGGCCGTCATGGGCATCGGGCCCGTGGTGGCGATCCCGAAGGCGCTCAAGATCGCGGGGCTCCAGCTCGCCGACATCGACCTCATCGAGCTCAACGAGGCCTTCGCGAGCCAGGCGCTTTACGTGATCCGGGAATTGGGGATCAACCCCGAGATCGTCAACGTGAACGGCGGCGCCATCGCCCTCGGCCACCCCCTGGGGTGCACCGGCGCCAAGCTCACGGCGACGCTCCTCCACGAGATGAAGCGCCGTAAGGCCCGGTACGGCATCGTAAGCATGTGCATCGGCGGCGGCATGGGCGCCGCAGGCGTTTTCGAAAACCTGCAACGGTAAGAGGGAGGAACCCACCATGAGCGAGACCTATGTGAAGGGCGGCAGCTTCCTCGTCCGGGAGACCACCCCCGACGAGGTGTTCACCCCCGAGGATTTCACCTCGGAGCAGCTCCAGTTCGCCAAGACGGCCCGGGACTTCATCGAGAACGAGGTCATCCCCCGCAACGACGAGATCGAGGAGAAAAAGCCCGGCGTCGTGCCTGAACTCATGCGCAAGGCCGGGGAGCTGGGACTCCTCATGGCCGACGTGCCCGAGGAGTACGGCGGGCTCGGGCTCGACAAGGCCTCGAGCGCGCTCATCACCGAGAACATGTCGGGACAGGGCTCGTTCTCCGTGGCCTACGGGGCCCACGTGGGCATCGGCACTCTGCCCATCGTGTACTACGGCACCGAGGAGCAAAAGAAAAAGTACCTTCCGGGCCTGGCCGACGGGACGACGATCGGCTGCTACTGCCTCACCGAGCCCACGGCCGGTTCCGACGCCCTGTCGATCCGCGCCAAGGCCGTGTTGAGCGAGGACGGCAAGCACTACATCCTCAACGGCACCAAGCAGTTCATCACCAACGGCGGATTCGCGCAGGTGTTCACCGTGTTCGCCAAAGTGGACGGCGAGCACTTCACCGGGTTCGTCCTGGACAAGGACACCCCAGGGCTCAAGATCGGCCCCGAAGAGCATAAAATGGGCATCCACGGGTCCTCCACCACCACGGTGATCCTCGAAGACGCCAAGGTGCCCGTGGAAAACGTGCTCGGCGAGGTCGGCAAGGGCCACAAGATCGCCTTCAACATTCTGAACATCGGCCGGTTCAAACTCGGGGCCGGCGCGGTGGGAAGCTCGAAGCGCGCCCTGGACCACGCCCTGGCCTACGCCCTCGAGCGCAAGCAGTTCGGCCGGCGACTCGCCGACTTTGGGGCGATCCGGGAGAAGCTCGCCGAGATGTACGCCCGCACCTACGCGGCCGAGTCGGTCGTGTACCGCACCGTGGGCCTGATCGACCAACTCCTGGCCCAGAGCGGAGGCGGCCACGGTGAGACCGCGCTCCAGGCCATCGAGGAATACAGCGTCGAGTGCGCCATGGTGAAGGTGTTCGGCTCCGAGGTGCTGGACTACGTGGTGGACGAGACGGTTCAGGTGTACGGCGGGTACGGCTACTGCGCCGAGTACCCGGCCGAGCGGTTTTACCGAGACAGCCGGATCAACCGGATCTTCGAGGGCACCAACGAGATCAACCGGCTCCTGGTGCCCGGCATGCTGCTACGCAAGGCCATGAAGGGCGAGGTGCCGCTCTTCCAGGCGGCCAAGGCCCTGCAGGAGGAGCTCATGGGCATCCCGAGCCTCGACATCGAGGCCGACCTCGAGCTCCTGGCCGCGGAGAGGAAGATCGCCGCCAATCTCAAGAAGATCTGCCTCTTCGTGGCTGGGGTGGCGGCCCAGAAATACGGGAAAGCCCTGGCCGAGCAGCAAAACGTGCTCCTGCGGCTCGCCGACCTCGCCATCCAGGCCTACGCGGCCGAGTCCACCGTGCTCCGGGCCCTCAAGGACGCCGCCAGGCGGGGCGAGGAGAAGGCGGCCCTGCCGATCGCCGCGGCCAAGATCGTGACCGAGGAGGCCGCGAGCATCGCCGAGGCCACGGCCCGCGAGGCCCTGGCCGCCATGGAGGAGGGCGACACCCTCATGACCATGCTGGCCGCCCTGCGGCGCCTCGTGCGGCGCACCCCGGCCAACACGGTGGCCGCCCGGGAGACCATCGCCGCGAAGCTGGTGGAGATGGAGCGGGTGGTCTGGTAAACGGGTTTCTCTCCCTGGGAGGGGCCGGCACCGACCCCGGCCCCTCCCCCTTTTTCGCTGGATTTTGCCCTCAAACATCGTTTACAAGGCACGAAGGCCCGTTCACCACTCTTACACAAAGGAGGGTCCCATGAGACGAACGGTCCGGTTCCTCACTCTGCCCTTGGCCGCGGCTCTCGTGCTCGCGGCCTGCGGCTCCCCCCCCGACGACAACGTGGCGGCGAAACCCGCGCCCACGCCGACCACCCCGGCCGGCACGGCCAAGGTCACGGCGGTCTACGACCCCACCCGCGAGATCATGCCGCTCCCCAACGACCTCGTGTGGCTCGCCGACGGGGACGAGGAGGTGGAGTTGGCCCTGGGCGCCGACGCAGCTCCCGAGCTCGTGCAACTCGCCCAGGTGATCGAGGCCATGGGGCTCAAAGGGCTTTCCCCTAACATGTTCCTGACGATCCCGGTGTCCGGGGCCGTGGACGAGTCCACCCTCGAGGTCCTCGTGTTCCGGCTCGACGCCCAGGAACTGCCCCGCACTACGGCGGCCTTCACCGTGGAAGAGGCGAACGGTGTGCTCAAGTTGATTCCCAAGAACCCGTTCGCGGCCGGCGGGTCCTACGCCGTGGCGGTCAAGATGGGACTCCTGGACGAAAACGGCTTTCCCGTGGAGCCCAGTCCGGTGATGAACGCCCTCAAGAGCAAGACCTCCCTGGAGGGCACCGCCTTCGCGGCCCTGGAGGACCTGCGGGCCGCGTTCGACGCCCAGCTCTTTCCGGCCCTCCAGGCGAACTTCGGGTGGGACCGCTCCGACGTCTTGCTCCTGTGGACCTTCCACACGGCGGACGCCACCCTGACCCTGGCGGATGAAGACTCGATCATGGCGGCGTTGGGTGCGGGAAACCCCGACGCGCTGAAACTCCCCTACGACGAGTTCGAGGACACCGTGGCCTTGTTTAGGGGTGCCTCGGCCCAATGGCCTGCCCCGGCGAACGCCGTGGCGTGGCAGAACCCGGCGGACGGAAGCTACGGAGCCATCCCGATCCCGCTGCCCGTCGCCACCGTGTGGGATGGGGCGGGTCTCACCGGCGTCGTCCCGAACGACGCCCTCGAATCGGTGTACTTCGGTAAATTCTCATCCCCCCTCCTGAACACACTCCAGACCGAGGGAGGCCCCACGGGCACGGACGTGACCTTCGTCCTTCTCACCCCGGATCCTGACGCCTGCGGGACCGGCCCGTACACCGCTGTGCTCTTCCAGCACGGGCTCGGCCGCACCAAGGAAGACGCGTTCGCCCTGGCCAACTCGCTCGCCGGCGCCTGCCTCGCCACCCTGGCCATCGACGCGCCGTTCCACGGTGACCGCGCCGTCGAGGGGCAGGAGTTCTTCACCGCCAACCTGCTCGCCGACCGGGCCAACGTGTACCAGGCCGCCATCGACCTCTGGGAGGCAATGGACGTGGTCGGCACGGTCGATCTCGACGGCGACGAGGCGCCCGACCTCACGAACCCCCGGTTCGTGGCCCACTCCCTTGGCTCCATCATCGGTTCGGTGTTTCTGAACGCCGACACCCGCCCGGAGAAGATCGTTCTTTCGAGCCCGTCGGCCGTCCTGGCCAACGTCCTCGACGATTCGGCCCTGCCCCAGCTTCAGGACCTCGTGGGAAGCCTCGGGTTCACCAAGGGCACCACGGAGTACTACGTGTTCCTGAACATCGTCCAATGGCTCATGGACCCTGTGGACGGCGCCTACATGGGGATCGGCGAGAACGGCACCGACAAACTCCTGGCCCTGTTCGCTTACGGGGACCCGGTTGTCACGTACGTGGCGAGCAAGGTGTTCCTGAGCGAGATCGGGATCAACGAGGGAGACGTTTTCGAGGTTGACCCTGACGCGATCGATCCCGTGGCAATCATGGGGGGCGACTTCACCACGGTTCCCACGCCCGTAGCCGGCGCCTTCCAGTACGGACTGCCCGGAAAGCCGGTCGTGCACAGCTTCCTCCTGAGCCCGGCTACCATCGACTCCGAAACCGGCGAACGGATTCCATACTACCCCGAGGGCGTGTACGACGATGCCCTCCAGGCGGCCGCGACCGCGGGGGCCCAAGCCCAGACCGCGTTGTTCCTGGCCCCGTCAGCCGGCGACTAAGAACCTAGAACGAGTGATCTTCCCTTTTTCCAGGAGGTTGAGCGATGAGACGCAGTTGGACGTGCTGGATTGCCGGGCTGGCGATCGTGGGACTCTCGGCCCCCGCCTTCCCGGCCGGGTTCCACATCCGGGAGCAAGGGGCCAAGGCCATGGGCATGGCCAACGCCTTCGTGGCCCAGGCCGACGACGCTTCCGCCCTCTTCTTCAACCCGGCGGGTCTTGCGTTCCAGAACGGAAGTCAGGCGAGTCTTGGCGTTACGATCATTCAGGTCCCGGAGACCGAGTTCGAGGGGAAAACCTGGCTCGGCGACCCCAACGTGGCGAGTTCCGAGTTTTCGGGCAAACAGAGCGCACGGCCCGACATCTTCTTCCCCCCAAACCTCTACCTGACCCACTCCCTCAAGTCGTCCCCGGTGGCCTTCGGTATCGCCGTCAACTCGCTGTTCCCGCTCGCGAAACGCTGGGATACCACGAGCCCGTTCCGAGACGATGTGAAGGAGGTGGCAATCAAACCGATCAACATCAACCCCACCGTGGCGTTCCGGTGGAAGAACCTAGGCCTCGCCTTCGGAGTGGACTACACCTACGGCAGCCTGTGGCTCGAAAACAGCCCCTACACGACGGTGTACGACGGGGCCGGAAACCCGGTGAACCTCAATGTCGGCGACCTAGAGGTCGAGGGCATGGGGGACGGGTGGGGGTTCAACTTCGGGCTCCTTTGGAAGCCGGTGGAACAGTGGTCGTTCGGGATTTCCTATCGTAGCCGGATCAAGCTCGAGGTGGACGACGGCGACGCCGACCTCATGGTGAGTCAAAAGGCCCAGGAGGTTCTGGGCCTTCCCAGCCACGTGAACACCGACGGAAGCACCGACCTTACGCTGCCCGACGCCTGGAGCTTCGCCGTGGCGTGGCGTCCCACCAAGCGGCTCACGCTCGAATTCGACGTGGACCGGTTCGGGTGGAGCTCTTACGACGAACTCACCCTCGACTTCGAAGACGAGGCCGTGCTCCACGACGAGACCCTGCCCAAGGACTGGGAGAACACCTGGACCTTCCGGTTCGGGGCCCAGTACGCCGTGACGGCGAACCTGGACGTGCGGGCGGGGTACGCCTACGACAACACCCCGGTACCCGATGACACCCTGGGCCCCGATCTTCCCGACTCCGACCGGCACAACGTGACCTTGGGGCTTGGGTGGCACAACGAACACGGGGCGCTCGACCTCGCCTACATGGCCGTGCTGTTCAAGGACCGGAGCGTCTCCAACCACATCCAGGACGGCGAATACAAAAGCGAGGCCCATCTCTTCGCCGCCAACGTGAGCTTCTGGTTCTGAGGAAGCCCCTAAACCACAAACGAAACCGCCCGCCCCGGACGCGCCGGGGCGGGCGGTTTCGTTTGGCGGGCGGCCGTACCGTCGTCCGGCCGGCCCTCACTCCCCCGATGCCAGGGCCTTGTCCAGGGGCGGCGGCCCGACCGGTTCCCCCGCTCCCCCTCGGTGCCCGCGGGCCGGACGGCCGAGAAGGAAGCGGGCCACCCGGGCCGCGTCGTCCACCACCAGGTACAGGGCGGGCACGAGGAACAGGGTCACCGTGGTGGACACGGCCACGCCGAAGGCGAGGCTCACGGCCATGGGAATGAGGAACTGGGCCTGGACGCTTCGCTCGGCGATCATGGGCACCAGGCCGAAAAAGGTGGTGAGGGTGGTCAGGAGCACCGGCCGGAACCGCCGCACCCCGGCCTCCACGGCGGCCCGCGCGGGCGGGGTTCCCGCGGCCCGGGCCCGGTTCGTGTAGTCGATGAGCACCAGGGCGTCGTTCACCACCACGCCGGCCGCGGCCACGATCCCGAACATCGACAGGAGCGTGAGCGGCATCCCCAGGAGCACGTGGCCCCACACCGCGCCCACGATGCCGAAGGGGATCGCGGTCATGACGATCAGGGGCTGGACGTAGGACCGGAACGGGATGGCGAGCAGGGTGTAGATTGCCAGGAGCGCCACGGCGAACCCCTTCCACAGGCTCCCCAGGGATTCCCGCCGGTCCTTCTCCTGCCCCTCGAAGCTGTAGGTGAGCCCCGGGTAGTCCGAGAGGACGCCCGGCAGGTGGCGGGCGGCGAGATCCGAGAGCACCTCCTGGGCGTTCGTCACGTCCTCGTCCACGTCGGCCAGCACGTTGATGACCCGCTTTCGCTCCTCGCGGCCGATGGTGGCGTAGCCCCGGGTCAGCACCACCTCGGCCACCTCGGAGAACGGCACGGCCGCCCCGCCGGGGGCCCGCACCCACATGGACTCGATGTTCCCCAGGCTCCGGCGCTCGGCCTCGGGGTAGCGCACCATGACCTTGACCTCGTCCCGGCCCCGCTGGACCCGGAGGGCCTCCTCGCCCCGCAGGGCCGCCCGCACCTGCCGGGCGAGGTCGTTCAGGGTGAGCCCCAGGAGCCGGGCCTCGGGCTTCAAGCGAAGCCGCATCTCGAGCTTCCCCTCCTGGAACGAGTCGCGGATGTCGGTGACCCCCGGGTAGGCGGAAAGGGCGTCTTTGACCCGGGCGGCCGCGGCCTCCAGGGTGTCGAACCGGTCGGCCGAAAGGCGCACCACGATGGGCTCGCCCGAGGAGAAGAGGCTCGAGGCGAAGGTGAGGGATTCGGCGCCCGGAATCGAGCCGGTGAGTTCCCGCCACCGGGCCGCCACCTTGGCCGAGGGGGTGTCGCGCTCCTCTGAGGGCAGGAGCTGGAGCCGCACCGTGGCGAGGTGGGAACCGCTCGCCCCCCCGCCCTGGGGCCCCGCCCCGCCCGCGCTCTGGCCCACCAGGGTGTAGACGTGGGTCACGAGGGGCCGGCCCCCCTCGGTCATCTCGTCCCGGAACCGGCGGGCCGCCTCCTCGATCCGGGCCACGGCGGCAGCGGTTTCGGCAAGCGAGGTGCCCTGGGGCATGACGAGGCTGGCGGTGACCCGGTCGGACTCCACCTTGGGGAAGAACACGAACTTGATCCGGCCGCCCGCGAACCACCCCAGGGTCACGAGGAACACCGCCGCGAAAAGCGCCACGCTGAGGTAGCGCCAGGCCACGGCGCGGCGCAAAACCCAGGCGTAGGGGCCGTTCACGAAGGCGGAAAGCCCCCGGCCGAAGAGCCGCCGGAACCGCTCCAGGGGCCCGGCCTTCGCCCGCGGGGGCGGCACCGACGAGAGGTGGGCCGGCAGGATGAAAAGGGCCTCCAGGAGCGAGATCGCAAACGCCGCGATCACCACGAGGGGAATGACCCGCATGAATTTGCCCATGGTGCCCTCGACGAAGAGAAGGGGCACGAACGCCGCGATCGTCGTGAGCACCGAGAAGGTCACGGGCACGGCCATCTCCCGAGCGCCCCGCACGGCCGCCTCGGGGCCGGACTTCCCCTCCTCCAGGTGGTGGTACACCCCCTCCCCCACCACGATGGCGTCGTCCACCACGATCCCGAGCGCCAGGATGAACGCAAAGAGCGAGATCATGTTGATGGTGACGTCCAGGTGGGGCAGGAGCGCCAGGGCGCCCAGGAACGACACCGGGATCCCCATGGTGACCCAGAAGGCGAGCCGGGGCGCGAGGAAGAGAAGGAGGCTGCCGAACACGAGAAGGAGCCCGAGGCGGGCGTTTCGGAGAAGGAGGTCCCGCCGGGCCTTCAGGATGTCGGTGCGGTCGCGCCACACGGCCAGGCTCACCCCGGCCGGCAGATCGGCCGCGTGCTCGGCCACGTAGCGCTTCACGGTCTCGGCCACGTCGATGGCGTCCTGCTCGCCGGTGCGGTAGATCTCGAGGAGGGCCGCGGGCTTTCCGTCGAACCGGGTGATCCGCTCGGCGTCCTCGTCGAACCCGTCGCGGATCCGGGCGATCTCGCCCAGGGTCACCCGGGTGCCGTCGGGCCGGGCGAGGACCACCACGTCCTCGAACTCCCGGCCCGTGTAGCGCTGGCCCTTGGTGCGCACCAGGATCTCGCCTCCCCGGGTCCGGAGCGTCCCGGCGGGGAGATCCAGGCTCGAGCGCCGCACGGCGTCGGCCACCTGGGAGAGGGTGATGCCGTAGCGGCGCAGGGTGGCCTCGGGCACCTCGACGGAGATCTCGTAGTCCCGGGTGCCGAGCACCTCCACCTGGGAGATGTTCGGCAGGGCCGTGAGATCGTCGCGCACCCGCTCGGCCAGGACCTTCAGGGTGCGCTCGGGCACCTCGCCGTAGATCACGAGATCCACCACCTGGCGCCGCCGGGTGACCTCGGTCACCACGGGCTCCTCGGCGTCGTCCGGGAAGGTGGTGATCCGGTCCACCTCGCTTTCCACGTCCCGGAGCACCCGGAAGCTGTCGGCCCCCCGCTCGAGTTCCAGGGTCACCGTGCCCACGCCCTCGGCGGCCCGGGAGGTGATGCTCTTCACCCCCTCCACCGAGGCCACCCGCTCCTCGATCCGGGTGCAGATGGCCTCCTCCACCTCCTCGGGGCTCGCCCCCGGGTAGGCCACCGTGATCGAGATGGCGTCGAGTTCGATGTCGGGGAACACCTCCTGCCGGATGGTGCCCAGGGTGAGGGCCCCGGCCGCGAGCACGAAGATCATGAGCAGGTTCGCGGCGACGTGGTTCTCCACGAACCAGGCGATGGGGCCGCGCTTGACGCCCGGGATCACGGCGCCGCCTCCGCCACCCGCACGGCCATGCCGTCGGTCGCGGCATCCACCCGGCTCACCACCACCCGGTCCCCGGCCTCGAGGCCCTTGGCCACGAGCACCCGGTCGGCCTCGACCCGGGCCACCTCCACCGGCCGGAACCGCAACCGCCCGTCCCCGTCCACGACCCACACCACCCCGCCCTCCCGCAGGGCCTCCCGCGGCAGGGGCACCACGCCCCGCAGGGGCTTGCCCTGGATCCGGGCGGTCACGAAGAGCCCCACCGGAAGCGGGGTCCGGCCGGGCCGGAAGGGGTCGGCCACCCGGGCCACGAGCCCCACGGCGCGCGATGCCGCGTCCACCTCGGCCTCGGTGCGCACGATCCGGCCCTCCCACCGGCCGCGCCCGGCGCCGTAGGTCCCTTCCAGCACCACCCGGGGCCCGGTCTCGGGATCGGGCCGGCCGAGCCAGCCCAGCTCCTCGGTGGCCACGGGGAGCACCACCTCCACGGCATCGGTGGCGTAGAGCCGGGCCACGGCCCGACCGGCCGTCACGTACTGCCCCGGATCCACGCTCTCGGAGCGCACCCGGGCCGCGAACGGGGCCCGGATCACGGTGCGCTCCAAGGCGAGGCGCGCCGCCTCCACCCGGGCCCGGGCCGCCTCCAGGTCGGCCCGGGCCTGGCGGAGCTGGGGTTCGCGGAACAGGAGCCCCCCATCCTCGGGCGGGGGCCGGTCGCCGTAGAGTTCTTGCCACTCCTCCCGGGCCGCGGCCGCCTCGGCCTCGGTCCGCTCGAGCTGCACCTTGGCCTGCTCCACCCCGGCCTCGGCCGTTCGGAGCTGGAGTTCGTAGTCCCGGGGGTCGATCCGCAGGAGCACCTCCCCCTCGGCCACGAACCCGCCCGTGACGAGGTTCGGCGACACCTCCACCACCTCGCCCCCCACCTGGGGCACCACGTCGATCTCGGCCGCCGGCCGCACCGTGCCGTGGGCCTCCACCTCGACCCGCACGTCCACCGGTTGCACGGCCGACACCCGCACCAGGGGTCCGAGATGGGGCCGCTCGCGCCGGGGCGGGGCCTTTCGGCTCTCCACCAGGGCCTTGAACCCCAGGAGCCCGCCGGCCAGCACGACCAGGGGCAGCACGGTCATCAGGACGAGCCGGAAAACCTTCCGGCCCCGGGACGTCTCGTTCATGGCTCCCCTCTCTGCGTCGAGGCCTCGATCGGGTTCGCCGCAGGCTCGCCGGCCACCCGGTCCTCGTCCCCCCACGCACCCCCCAGGCTGAGCAGGAGGGACACGCGGGCGGAACAAAGCTGGTGCCGCGTCTCCACTTTCTCTAGTTCCGCAGCCAAAAGCGTTCTTCTAGCAACCAACGTGCGCGTCAGATCTTCCAATCCCCTCCGGTACCGGAGGGTCGCGGTCTCCACGGCCCGCTCGGCGTGGCGCCGGGATTCCTCGAGGGCCGCCAGGCGCTCCCGTTGCGCCGCCTCGACGGCCAGGGCGTCCTCCACCTCCTGGAGCGCCGCGAGCACGGCCTGCCCCCACGCGAGCCGGGCCTGCTCGGCCCGGGCCTCGGCCTCGGCCAGGGCCGCCTTCCGGCTCCCCGCGTCGAAAAGCGGCTGGGTCAGGTTGGCGATCAGGGTCCAGAAGGTGTTCGTCCCCAGGGCGAGATCCCGAAGGACGTCGCTCGACCGCCCCCCCGAGGCCGTCAGGGCGAACCGCGGGTAGCGGTCGGCGTCCGCCGCGGCCGCCCGGGCCTGTCCGGCCAGCGCGCGGCGTTCGGCGGCCCGCAGATCGGGCCGGCGCCACAGGAGGTCCGACGGAAGGCCGGCCGGCACGGGGGACGGGGGCGGGGGAAGGGTTGGGGCCGGGTCTTCCCATTCTTCGGATTGCGTGCCCATCAACACCATAAGA
Organism: Deferrisoma palaeochoriense; assembly: GCF_054656955.1. Lineage (NCBI taxonomy): Bacteria > Pseudomonadati > Thermodesulfobacteriota > Deferrisomatia > Deferrisomatales > Deferrisomataceae > Deferrisoma > Deferrisoma palaeochoriense. The sequence continues at coordinate 7,484 of NZ_BAAHXI010000044.1, read as the reverse complement.
CGGTGCGCTGCGACCTCGCGTTCCTGTTTCAGCAAGGCCAGGCGGGCCCGGTCGTCCTCCACGAGCTGGCGCCCCTGGTGCACGTCGGCCGCCGGCACGAGGCCCCTCCGATACCGGGACTCCACCACGGCCAGGCGCTGGCGGTCGGCCTCCAGCATGCGCTCCACCACGGCGGTCTTCTCCCGCGCCGCGGCAAGATCGAGCCAGGCCCGCACCGCCTCGGCCACCACGAGGTGGTACGCCCGCTCGGCGTCATCCCGGGCCGCCTCCAGGTCGAGCCGGGCGGCCTGCTCCAGGTTCGCCACGCGGCCCCACAGATCGGCTTCCCAGGAGAGGGAGACGGTGAGGTCGTAGCTGTCGTTGACCCGGTCGCCCACCCGCACCTCCCCGGGCGTGCGGGTCCGCTGGGCCCCCAGCGATCCGGTGACCGTGGGCAGGCGTGCCGCCCCGACCCGGGCCGCCGCGGCCCGGGCCTCCCGCACCCGCGCCGCCGCCCTCCGGAGATCCAGGTTCCCCTCCACCACCCGCTCCACGAACCCGTCCAGGGCCGGATCGCCGAAGGCCCGCCACCATCGGTAGGCCAGCACCCGCCCGGCGGCCTCGGCCGGCACCCGGGAGAACGTGCGCGCCTCCAGGGGCACCGGCGGCTCGGGCCGGGTGAGTTCCGCCGGGCCGGCGCAGCCCGCGAGCGCCGCCGCCACCAGCAGCCCGCCCCACACCGCCCGGGGTCTCACGGTTCCACCCCCAGGCCCCGAAGGGTGAAACGGGTCACGTGATCGCAGATCCGGTCCACGGTTTCTCCGTCGTAGGCCCGGCCCAGCAGGTCCTCCAGCACCCGCCGGCCCCGCAGGAAGTGGATCACCTGGCCCATCAGGCTCGCCGCGGCCAGGAGGGCCCCCTCCTCCCCCAGGTCGGGCCGGGCCCGCAGAATCAGGTCCCGGAACGCCTCGTGGTTGGGCCGGAGGATCCGCTCCAGGAGCAACGGGTAGGCCGGCCCGGGGTCCCCCACCTCCCGCATCACCAGGAGCGGGAACCGGCCCCGGTCTCGGCGCTCCTCGTCCAGGATCCGCTCGATCCAGGCCCGAACGAAGTGGCCCACCACGGTCCGAAGGTCCTCCACCGGGTCCCGGCCCCGGGCCTGGGCCAGTGCGGCCTCGCGGACCCGGGCGAGCCGCTCGATCCGCTCCCGGAACAGTTCCAGATACAGGGGTTTCTTGCCCCCGAAGTGGTAATGCACCGCGGCCACGTTGGCCCCGGCGGCCCGGGTGATCTCCCGCACCGTGGCTCCCCGGTACCCTTTTTCCGCGAACACCCGCTCGGCCGCCTCGAGGAGCCGCGCCCGGGTGCCCGGTTCCGCCCGCTGGGTCACCATTCACCTCCGCATCGCCGGGTGGCCCGATCCTACCGAACGGGCGCCCCCGGGGCCCGTAAAGATGGGTAAAGACGGCTGGGACGTTAGGACGTTAGGACGCTGGGACGTTGGGACGGCGGGACGCCCGACGTCTTTGCCTGCGGCAGCAGCGCCTGCCCCCTCCTGTGCGCCCCGCGCCGTCCGCCCCCGGTCCTGCTGAGCGGGCAGCAGGCCCGGGCATGAAACGGGAGTTTCAATCATTTGTTTGATGCCGTCAAGCCCTCGGGGGCCAGACTTGCGCCCGCGTCACAGGGAGGGGAAGATTGGGCCGCCCTGCCGCCTCGCGGCCTGGCCGCCCAGCCAAGAAGGACTTGCCCATGGACAGCGGATACCTGCTTCAGTGCGCGACCTGCGGTGCGGAGAACCACGTACCCCACGGCCAGACCCACGAACGCCGGCGGTGCCGGTGCGGGGCGTGGCTCATCCCCGGAAACTGTCTGCCCACCGACGTGGGGGCCGAGGACTGGGACCGGGAGGTCCTGGGCTCGACGGCCCCCGTGATCGTGGTGGTGTGGGGCGAGGCCTGCCCGGTGTGCGCCGAGTACGAGGTGAGCGTGTTCGACATGGCCGTGAACCTCTACGGCGTGGCCCGGGTGCTGCGCCTCGACATCGAGGCCCACCCCGAGGTGGCCGCCCGGTACGGCGTGGAGGGGGTGCCCACCGTGCTCCTGTTCCGAGACGGCGAACTCCTCGCCAAGCTCCCCGGCCCCCGGGGCGAACGGGGCCTGCGTGAGGCGTTGGGGGTGTGCTGAGCAACTTCGGCTGGGCGGCTAGGCGGCTTGGCGGCTGAAAACCTCCCGTGGTCCAGCGGCACTGCCCGGCCCCGCCTGTCGAAGCGGCTGCCGTGTCATAGGCCAGGATTTAGAGGTCAGAGGTCACAGCCCCCCCTGTCCTCTGTCTTCCGTCCTCTGATTCCCGGCACGCCGCGGCTTCCAAGCCGCGACAATAGCCTTTCGGGCCTTCGGCCCGGACGTTCCGTTCGCGCGGTGTGGGGTTCCGGTCGGTCGGGCTACCCCCCGGCCCCCACCACCCGCACCCGGCTTCGGCCCGTGCCGTCGGGGAGCACCTCGACCCGGGTTCCGATCCGCTCGGCCATGCCCGGCACGTGGGAGATCACCCCGATCCGCCGGCCCGAGGCCTGGAGGGCCTCGAGCACCTCGAGCACCGTGTCCAGCGTGTGGGGGTCGAGGCTCCCGAACCCCTCGTCCACGAACAGGCTCTCCACCTGCACCTGCCGCGAGGCCAGCGACGAGAGCCCCAGGGCCAGCGCGAGCGACACGAGGAAGCTCTCGCCCCCGGAAAGGCTCTGGACCGAACGCACCTCGTCTCCCAGGTGCCGGTCCACCACCTGGAGGGCCAGGTCCTGGCCGGGCACCCGGCCGAGCCGGTACCGGGGCGCGAGGTCCCGCAGGTGGTGGTTCGCGTGGCCGAGGAGCACCTCCAGGGTGAGGCTCTGGGCGAAGGACCGGAATTTCTTGCCGTCGTGGGAGCCGATCACCTCCGCGAGCCCGCCCCACACCCGCACCCGGTCCTCCTGGGCCTCGATCTCGGGCCCGAGCTCCGCCCGGCGCGCCCGGGCCTCGTCGTCGGCCCGCAGTTCGGCCAGGATCCGGCCCCGCTCCTCCTCGAGCGCGCGGCGCTCGGCCTCGGCCCCCTCGAGGGCGGCCGCGGCCTCGTCGGGCCCCAGGCTCGGCGCCCCCGCGGCCTCGTGGTTCTGGAGCGCCTTCTTCCGGTCCTCCACCACGCTCCGGGCCCGGGCGAGGGCGGTGTCGAGGTCTTGGAGCGCCTGTCGGGTCTGCCGGAGCCACGCCTCCCCCCGGGCCAGGAGTTCCCGCACCCGTTCCTCCGGAACCCCGCGGGCCGCGAGCGCGTCGGCCAGGGCCTTCTCGGCCCGCTCCCGGGCGGCCCGGGCCCCCCCGAGCCGCTCCCGGGCCCCGCTCACCCGCTCCCCGGCCTGGGCCAGGTCGCGGGCCGCCCGCTCCCGGTCGGCCGCGGCGGCCTCCCGGGCCTCGCGGGCCCGGGCGAGGCGCCCCTGGAGTTCCCGCCGCACTTCGTCCACCGGCCGCCCGCCGAGCACCCCGGCCCGTTCCCCCTCGAGCCGCTCCACCTCCGCCCGGGCCTGGGCCTCCTCGTCCCGGGCGCGGGCAAGTTCCTCGGCTCGGGCCGCCAGGAGCCCCTCGGCCGCCTCGATCCGGGGGCCTGCGGCGGCGAGGGCTTCGGCCAGGCGGGCCCGCTCGGCCTCCTTCCCCCGCCAGGCCTCCACCTGGCCCCGGGCATCGCGGCCGAAGCCTTCCGGATCGCCCCGGAGATCCTCGGGCCAGCCCGGCCAGCGGGCAAACGCGGCCTCCATGCCGGCCAGGAGTTCCTCGGCCTCCCGGGCTACCCGCTCCCCCTCGGCCCGCAGGGCCTCGAACTCCCGAACGGCCTCCTCCGCCCGCCCCCGGGCCGCCTCCCACGCCGCTTTCGCCGCCTCGGCCGCGGACCGGGCCCCGTCCCAGGCCTTCCGGGCGGCCTCCCGCTCCGCTAGAAGCCCCTGGATCCTCCTGGCCTCGGCCCGCAGCGCCGTGAGGCGCCCCCTCACCTCGTCGGCGATCCGGCCCACCGCCTCGGCCGCCCCGGGGACCTCGGGCGCCTCGGGCACCCGGGGATCCCCGGCCCGGGCCCGCCCTTCCGCCCACGGGGCACGAAGGGCCTCCAGGGCCTCCCGGTGCCGGGCCGCCGCCTCCGCGGCCTCGGCCCCTTTGCGGGCCCACGCCTCCCGCTCGGCCGCGGCCTGGCTCCGGCGGGACACCAGGTCCTCCTGGGCCGCCCGGAGTTCCCCCACGCGCTCGGCCTGCGCCTCCAGGGCCCCGGCCGCCGGGGCCCCGCCCTCGGCCCAGGGGTGCTCCGTGGCCCCGCACAGGGGGCAGGGCTCCCCGGGCCGGAGCCGGGCCCGGTGCTCCTCGAGGCCCAGGGACGCCCGGAGCCCCTCGAGCGCCCGCTCGGCCTCCTCGAGGGCCGCGCGGCTTCGGGTGAGTTCCGCGTCGAACTCCGACAGGGCCTCGTCGCGGGCCTTGACCTCCCGGTCGGCCCGGGCCTGGGCCTCCACGGCCGCGGCCTCGTCGGCCGCCTCCCGGGCCGCCCGCTCGGCGAGCCCGGCGAGCCGCTCGAGCGCCCCGAGCCGCTCCCCCAGGGCCTCGATCTCCCCGCCCACCGCCTCCGGGTCGAGCCCCTCGGCCGCGGCCTCGGCCGCCCCGAGCCGCTCCTCTGCACGGGCCTGGGCCTCCCGGGCGGCCTCCCACGCCGAGCGCCGGGCCGCCTCGTCCGCCCGGGCCGTCTCGGCCTCCGCCTCGGCCCGGCGCACCGCGTCCGCCAGCTCCCCCGCGCGGCCCGCAAGTTCGGCGTACCGGCCGAGGTCCCGCTCCCACCGGGCCCACCCCTGGGCCACCGGCCCGACCCAGGCGTGCTCCTCCCGCCAGGCGTCCACCGCATCGAGGGCCTCCGCCGTGCGCTTCTTCTCCTCCTCGAGGCGGGCCCGGTCCTCGGCCGCGGCCGCGTGCCGGGCCCCGGCCCGCTCGGCCGCCGCCCGGGCCCCGGCCAGCCGCTCCCGGGCCGCGCCGAGCCGGGTGTCGAGTTCCACGGCCCGGTCGATCTCCGGCCGAAGCCGCTCCTCTTCGGCCTCGGCGTCGGCCAGGGCACGGGCCGCCGCCTCGTCGGCGGCCGCGGCCCCCGCGGCCCGGGCCTCGAGTTCGGCCCGCCGCTCCTCCTCCGCCTTCACCGCCTCCGCCGCCTCCCGTTCCTCGGCGGCGCTCCGGTCCCGCTCGGCCACCAGGGGGGCGAGGGTCCAGGCCTCCTCGGCTTCCGCGAGTTCCCGGCGCAGGGGCTCGGCCTCGGCCCGGGCGGCCTCGGCCCGGGCCAACTCCTCCTCCGCCTCGGCCACGGCCGCGGCCATGCGATCCCGCGCGCCGTGCCACTCCACGGCCCTCCGGGCCTCCTCCACCGCGGTCCGGGCCGCCGCAACCCGGCGCTCGGCCTCGGCGCGGGCCTCCTCCCGGGCCGCCCGCTCGTCGTCCGCCAGCACCCGGATCTCCCCCAGCCGGGCCCGGAGCGTCTCGAGCCGGGCCCGTTCCTCCTTGGCCCGCTCGTGGGCCGCCCGGGACACGAGGCCGTAGAGTTCCGTGCCGGTGACCCGCTCCAGGAGCGCCGCCCGCTCGTCGGGCTTGGCCCGCAGAAACGCCGCGAAGTCCCCCTGGGCCAGGAGCACCGAGCGGCGGAACTGGTCGAAGGTGAGCCCCACCTTCTCCTCGATGGCGGCCTTGGTCTCCGTGCGGGTCCCCCCGAGCCGCTGGCCGGTCTCCAGGTCCTCAAGACTCATCTCCTGGGGCTGGAACCGGCCGTCGGCCCGGCCCCGGGCCCGGCGCACGGCCCACCGGGCCCGGTAGCGCCGGCCGTCGGCGCCGACGAAGTCCACCTCGGCCCAGCCCTCCCCGGCCCCCCGCCGGAGCACGTGGCGCACGTCGCCCGCCCCGAGGCGCAGGGCCTCGTCCTCGGCGCCCGTGCCGATCCGCTCGCCGCCGGCCCCCACGAACCGGGGCACCGCGTCGAAGAGCGCGAGGCACAGGGCGTCGAGGATCGTGCTTTTCCCCGCGCCTGTGGGGCCCGTGATCGCGAAGAGCCCCGCCCTCGAGAGGGGGGCCTCCTCGAACTCGAGCCCGAACCGGCCCTCGAGGCTCGCCAGGTTCTCCCCCCGGATCGCCAGGATCCTCATGCCGCCCCCTCCCCGTGGCGCACCCGGTCCACGAGTTCGTGGAACGCCGCGAGCATCTCGGCCGGCGGGTCGGCCTCGAACGACCGGGCCCAGGCGGCCCGGAACACGTCCTCCGGGGTGATCTCCTCCAGCGTCCGGCTCGGGGCGGCCTCGGCCAGGGCCTCCCCGGTCCCGGTGTACTCGACGCTGAGCCGCAGGAGCCGGGCCGCCCGCCCCTCCAGGGCCTCGTCCACCCGGGCCCGGAGGCCGGGGTCGGGCCGGTCGAGCCGCACCCGCACCTCGAGGTACGGCCGGAACGGGTCGGCCGGCTCGCCGTCCAGGGGGTCGAGGGCCCGGAGCCGGTCGAGGACCTCGTCGAGCGGTGCGGCCCCGTCCCCGGGCACCCGCAGGATCTCCACGGGCCGGGGCGCCCGCAGGGCCTCCGTGCCAAGGAGCCGGTCGCCCTCCAGTTCCACCAGCACCACCTGGCTCGGGTACCCGGCCTCCGAGACGTCCAGGGGAAGGGGCGCGCCGCTATAGCGCACCCGCTCCTGGCCGCCCGGGGCCTGGGGCCGGTGGAGGTGCCCCAGGGCCACGTAGGCGATCTCCTCCGGAAACGTCTCGAGCGGAAGGGCGTGCTGGTTCCCGCCCAGGATGCGATGTTCGCTCCACTCGCTCACGGTTCCGCCCCGCACGTAGGCGTGCCCCAGGGCCACGAGCCCCTGGCCCGGCGCCCGGCGCTCGGCCGCCGCCTCGACGGCCCGGCGGTACACCTCAGCCACCCCCTCCTCGGGCGACCCCGCGCCCGGCGGAAGATCGGCCGGCCGCAGAAACGGCACGGCGAGCGCCCAGGCCTCCACCTCCCCTTCGGCGTTCTCCAGGGGCACCACGACCCGTTCGAACCCGCCGTCGCCCCCGAGCGTGCCCACGGCGTGCACCCCGAAGGCGTCGAAGAGCGGCCCGGGCGCCTCGAGCCGGCCGGCCGAGTCGTGGTTCCCGGCGATCACCACCACCCGGAGCCGGGGCAGGCGGCGCCGGGCCTCGGCCACAAAGGCGTACCACAGGGCCTGGGCCCGGGCCGAGGGGTTCGAGGTGTCGAACACGTCCCCGGCCACCAGGAGCGCGTCCACCCGGCGCTCCTCGAGCACCCCGAGGAGCCAGTCCAGGAACACCCGGTGCTCGTGCTCCCGGCTCACCGCGCCGAACGAGTGCCCCAGATGCCAGTCGGAGGTGTGGAGGATGCGGATCATGGGTAGGTGCCTCTCCGTTCGGACGTTGGGACGTTGGGACGCCCGGACGCGGGACGTCCGGGAATGGGGAATGGGGCATCGTTGGCTCTCGGCCTGG
>NZ_BAAHXI010000043.1:0-35329 GCF_054656955.1 Deferrisoma palaeochoriense | reverse complement strand
CCCCCCCCCCCCCCCCCCCCCCCCCCCCCCCCCCCCCCCCCCCCTCGGCCCCCAGGCGGGCCGCGGCCCGTAGCACGGCCTCGGGGTCGCCGGCCCGGGGCAGGTGCCGGCCCAGCTCCCGCACGGTGATCAGGCGTTCCACGGCCTCCTCCAGCTCCCGGGTTCGCTCCCGGACCCGGGTTTCCAGGTCCCGGTGGAGGGCGGCCTGCTCTTGCCTGGCCCCGGCGAGCTGGCGGGTCATGGCGTTGAACGCCTCGGCGAGTTCCCGGATCTCCCGGGCGCCCCGCACCGGCACCTCCGCCGTGAGGTCCCCCTCGGCGCAGCGGCGGGTCGCGTCGGCGAGGGCTTTCACGGGCCCCACGATCCATCGCGCGGCCGTGAGAAGGGCCAGGGTCCCGGCCAGGGAGAAAACGAGCGCCACGAGGGCCATGGCGGCGGTGGCCCGGCGGAGGTCGGCAAACGCCGGGCCCAGATCCCGCTCCACCACGAGAAGCCCCAGGGGTTCCCCGCCCACGGCCATCCGGGCCATGCCCAGCCGCCGGTTGCCGGGTAGCAGCGGGATGCGGGCCGGGACCGCCACGAAGGAGGGGTGAAACCCGGGGGCCACGGCCGCCTCGGTTCGGCCGTGGCACGTTCCGCATTCGATGGGAAGCCCGGCCCCCGGGACCAGGGATCGGCCGTCGGGGCCCAGGAGGGCCACCCGGGATCCGAGCAGTTGTTCCAGATTCTCCACGAGTTCCCGGTCCACCCGTTTTCCCAGGAGGATCACCCCGAGGATCTCCCCGTCCGACGGCCGCCGGATCGGGGCGGCGCTTACAAGGAGGGTGTGTTCCCCCGAACGGAGCACGGTGGCCAGGGTGATCCCGGCCAGGCCCAGGCGAACGATGGCCTCCTCCTCGGGCTCCACCCGGGGCGGGGGCTCGAATCCGGTCAGGGGGTTTTCCTGGTCGTCCAGGCTCAGGCGCTCCCGGCCCTCCCGGTCGACGAGGTCGAGCCAGTCCAGATCCCAGCGGACCTTCCAGGGAAGGAGGTCGCCCACGGGGGAGTGGTCGGCCGGGCCGGGGCCGAGGTGGATCCAGAGGTCCGAGTGGTCCGCAAGCTCCCGGGCCCGGTCGGCGAGGAGTTGGGCCTCGTCCTCGAAGAACCGCTGAGCGTGCCGGATCTCCTGCCGAATGGCCCGGTCCTCCTCGGCCACCAGGAGGTCCGCCACGAACCGGTAGGCGGTGGCGCCGAGCACGCCGAACCCCAGGGCGGTCAGGAGGAGGGGTACGGCGAGGATCTGGGAGCGGAGCCCGAGGGTCATCTCGAGGGTGCGGCCGCCGCGGCCCCCAGGGCGTCCAGAACGGCGGCGGCTCGGGGCCCGACGAGGAACCCCAGGAACCGGGTCACCTCGGGCCGGGGTTCCGTGGGGCTCACGATCCCCAGGGGGATCACCAGCGGGAAGGCACCGGAGCGGACGTCCTGGGCCCGGGGCCACACGCCGGCCGGGGGCACGACGCGCACCTCGATCCCCGAGGCCCGCAGTTCGGCCCGGCCGGCGTACCCGATTGCGTAGGGGGTGCTCGCGAGCGCCCGCCGCATGTCGCTCGCATGGGGGAGCACCACGGCGTCCCCGGTCATCCGGAACGAGGGGCCGAAAAAGGCGTCCAGAAGGACCCGCCGCAGGCTTTCCCCGGGTTCCCGGTCGAGGACGAGGATGTCGTGATCCACCCCGTCCAGCTCGTTCCAGTTCCGGATCTCCCCGGCATAGATCCGCCGGATGTGGTCCGGTTCGAGCCGGGGGACGCCGCAGGACGGGTGGGCCGCAAACGCGATGGGGTCGTAGCCGAGCAGGTGGTACGCGAGGCCCTGGGCCTCCTCGGGCCGAAGGCGGCGCGAACAGGTCCCGAGGTCCACGGCCCCCGACCGGACCCCGACCGCCGCCCCGGCCGTGCTCGTACCCGGCAGGATCCGGACCCGGGCCCTGCGGTTCTCCTCGGCGTAGGCCTGGACGAGCCGCTCCAGCACCGGATAGAGGGTCTCGGAGCCCGCGACCCGAATCTCGGGTTCCGGCGGGAGTTCGGCCGGGCCGGCCACGGGTTCCTCGGTTCGCTGGCACGCGAAAAAGGCGGCCAGGGCCGGGACGAGGGCAAGCGCAAGGAGTAGGCCTGTGCGGCGCAAGGTAAGAAGAGCCTTTCCTCCCCCTCCCAAACGGTCCACGGGGCGAACTGCTGTACCCTAGCACCGGCCGGCCGGCCGCTTCAATTGGGTTCGCCGCCGAGGGGCGCGAACGGGGCGTGATTCGCGGTGAACCCCGGGGGCGTGCGGCGAAGGATCGGCCCGATCACGGGATCGTCCCGGGCACCGGAGAGGAATGCCCGCACCTCGGCACGGGGCCACGCCGGCTCCGCGAAGGGCCGGTAGAGGGAGAGATCCTGTCCGGGCAGGTCGGGCCCGAGGAGGCCCCGGGCGGCGAGTTCGGCCTCCCAGCGGCTCCCCCGGGGGAGGTGAAAGAGGGCCAGGTTGAGGAACGTCACGGCGTCGGCGTGGCGGCGCACCCAGTCCAGGGTTTCCTCGGCGTCCCGACGGGTCTGGCCGGGCAGCCCGAACAGCAGATACACCTGGGTCCGGATGCCCGCCTCGGCCAGCGCCCGCACGATGGGCCCGAGGAGGGCGGCGTCGGTCCCCTTGCCGGCCCGGTCGAGCACCGCCTGGGAGGCCGACTCCGCCCCGACGCGCAACAGCCGGCACCCGCTCCGGGCGAGGCCCCGGGCCAGGGCGGGATCGGCCAGGAGGGGTTCCGGTCGCACGAACCCGTACCACCGTAGGCCGGGCGGCGGGGCCTCGGCCAGGGCCCGGAGGAGCGAGGGCGGAACCGCCTCGTCCGTGAGGTGGGCCCAGGGGCCGGGGGCCCGGGCCAGGGCGCCCGCCACTCCGGAACGGACGGCCGGCCGGAATCCCGCCCCGCCCTGGGCCGCCTCGGGGCAGAAGGCGCACCGCCGCCAGTAGCAGCCCCGGCTGAGGGGCAGGGGGACCACCGGCCCCGGGGCCAGGTAGCCCTCCCCGAGGTCCTCGGGATCCACGCGGGGTTCCCACCGGCCGGGCCGGGCGGGGGGCTCCCACACCCCCCGTCGAGGGGCCAGGACGCCCGGGGCCCGCCACGCCCCGTGCCACAGGGCCGCCAGGGCCTCCTCCCCCGGCCCGGCCACCAGGGCGTCCCAGGCCCGGAATACCGGGGACTCCGGTCGGAGCCGCGGCCTCCAGGCCGCCACCAGCGCCCCGCCCAGGACGAGCCGGCCCCGGAACCCGGAGCGGCGAAGGCGCCCCGCCAGGGCGAAGGCGGGGACCGCCTGGCTCAGGAACGTGGCCGAGACCCCGATCAGGGCGGGGTCCCGGGCCAGGGCGGCCTCGGCGAGGGGCCGGAGAAGATCGAAGATCGGAAGGTCTTGGGGGGCCTCGGCCGCTTGGGCGAGGTCGGCCGACGAGAGCGGAGACCAGCCGGGAAGCTCCAGGTCCGAGGGGGTCACCCGAACCCCGCGGGCGTCGCCGAACACCCGGTACGCGAGGAGAAGATCGGCGAGGGCCTGCCGGTAGGCCGGGCCCGCGGCGTATCCCCGGGGGCCGGTGAGCGGGGCGGCCGCCTCCGGGGCCTTCGAGGCGGCCCGCCGGGCCCGGGTCCCGGCCGGGCCCGGGGGCGGTTCCTCGGGGGACGGCCGGGACCAGAGCGCCCGGTGGAACGCGAGGTTCAGGTCCAACACGGCGGCGGGGACGCCCCGGCCCCGCAGGTGGGCGGCCAGCGCCAGGGCCCCCGGCGTGGGCTCCGAGGGCTTGGCCACCGGCGGGATGAGGAGGAGCAGGGCGCCGCGGTCCACGGTCGTGTCAATCGGCGCCGGGGCCGGCGGCCGTGGGCTCCGGCCCCGGCCGGAGGGCCACGAAGGTTCCGGCCGGGTCCTCCAGGAGCCCCTCCACCCACCGGGCCTCGAGCTCCCCGCCCCCGTAGGGGCTGCGGCGCAGTTCCTCGGCGTAGGCGCCCAGGAGTTCCCGGAGGTCGGCCTCGCCCCGGGGGCCGACCTCCTCGATCCGCACCGAGGCCCCCCGGGCGATCCGGCGCGCCAGGGCCTCGCGGTCGAGCCCGAGGGCGGGGTCGAGCCGCATGTACACGACCCCGCCGGTCATGCCCGAACAGAGCCAGGGGCCCGGATCCCCGAGCACCACGGCCCGGCCGGCGGTCATGTACTCGAAGGCGAACCCCTTGCAGTTGGCCCGGTCGGCCAGGAACCCCAGAGCGTCGAGCCGGGGTTCCCGCATCCGGCCCCCGATCACCACGTCCGCCCCCGAGAGCCGCACCCCGCACCGGCTGTCCGCATCGCCCTGGACCAGGAAGAGCCCGGCCTGGGCCCCGTAGGCGAACCCCTTCCCGACGCATCCTCCCACCGCCCGGCCGTCGTGGTTTTCGCCCTTTAGGATCACGATCCGCCCACCCCGGGTGCCCTTGCCCACCCCGTCCTGGCTCCCGCCCTCCACCCGGATCTCCACCTCCTCCACCCCGAAGGCGCCCAGGCCGTTTCCCGGCACGGAACCCGGGCCGAGGTGGAGCCGGGCCCGCCAGGGGTTGGCCACCCCCGGCGCGGGTCTGCGCCGCACGGCTTCCCCGGCGAGGTGGGTCCCGAGGGCCCGGTCCGAGGAAAGAACCCGGTCGTCCTCGTAGTTCACGGTCGAGGCGCCCCGGTCCAGGGCCGCGCAGACCTCCTGGGTCACGACCCGGGTCAGGTACGAAAGCGGCCGGCGCACCGTGACCTCCCCCGACGTGCTCCCCGCCGGGGCCCCCGCCGGTTCCAGGAGGGGAGCAAGGTCCACGAGGTCGAGCCCCCGGGCCTGGGCCAGGAGCTCGGCGCGGCCCACCAGGTTCCGGACCTGCCGCACCCCCAGGGAGCCCGCGATCCGCCGGATCTCCTCGCCGGTGGCCCGGAGGAGCCGGGTCAGGGTCTCCACGCCCCGCTCGAGGTCCCGGGGCTCGAACCCCCGGATGCCCCGGCGTTCGGCCTCTTCCGGGGTTTCCACCTGGGTGGCGATGCCCCGGGGGCACAGGTCGAGGTGGCACCGGCGGCAGGCGATGCAGCCGATCCCCAGGAGCGCGAGGGTGCCGAACCCGACCCGGTCGGCCCCGAGGCACAGGCACTTCACGGCGTCCTCTGCCGTGCGAAGCCCCCCGTCGGCCCACAGCTCCACCCGGCCCCGAAGCCCGGCCTCGATGAGGGCCCTGTGCACCTCGGCCACCCCGATCTCCACGGGGAGCCCCACCCGGCGCAGGGCGTGGAGCCGGGCCGCCCCGGTGCCCCCGTCGTACCCCGAGAGGGTCACGACGTCGGCGCCGGCCTTGGCGATGCCGAGCCCGATCGTGGCGATGCCCGAGACCACCGGCACCTTCACGGCGATCCGGGCCCGGGGGTTCACCATGCGCAGTTCCTCGACGAGCTGCGCCAGGTCCTCGATGGAGTAGATGTCGTGGTGGTTCGACGGGCTGATGAGCGAGATCCCCGGGGTGGCGCATCGGGCCTGGGCCACCTTGGCCGTGACCTTCCGACCGGGCAGATGCCCCCCTTCCCCGGGCTTCGCGCCCTGGCCGATCTTGATCTCGATCAGGTCCACGCTGTTGAGCATCTCGGCGTGGACCCCGAACCGGCCCGAGGCCACCTGCTGGCTGCGCACCCCCCGATACCGGCCGAGGAGGTCAGGCAGTTCGCCCCCCTCGCCGTTCATGCAGGGGATGCCGAGCCGCCGGCCCACCTCGGCGTAGATGCGAAAGGCGGTTTCCCCCTGACTGCCGAAGCTCATGGGGCAGAGGAAGAACGGGTAGGCGTGGCCCCCCACCCGGGCGTCCACCCGGTCGGATGGCACCGGATCGACGCCCGGGGGCGGGACGAGGTCCAGGAGATGGCGCAGGGCCACGGGCCGTCCGGCAACGGTTTGGGCCACGAGGCCGGCGGCCTCGCCGTAGTCCCGCCGGCCCTCGGCCGCCTCCCGCAGGGGCCTCGCGATCCAGGGCGTGAGCCGGGCCACCCGGCGGGGTTCGGTTCCGGTCCTCGCGGCCCACCGGCGGTCGAGTTCGTCCAGGGTGAGGCCGGCCCGGCCGCCGTACCGGTTCCTCACCCCCAGGCGGCGGGCCAGATCGTCCGAGAGCCCCACAGCGGAGAACCCCCGGCCGTACCCCGACACCTCGTGGATGCCCATGGTGGAGAGGACCGACCGGATCCCCCCCACGAGGGCCCCGACGAGGCGTGCCGCGGCCTCGGGCCCCCCGGCCTCGAACGCGGCCCGAAAGAGCAGCCGGGGCGCCACGGCCTCGGCCCCGAGCCCCAGGCAGCACACGCAGTCGTGGAGGTTCCGGAGGGCGTCGGTGGCGACCACGAGGCTCGCCCGGCGCCGCAGCGCGAGGCCCCGCTCGTCCCGCACCTCCCGCAGCGCCCGGTCGGCCGTGGCCAGGGCGAGGAGCGGGTCGATCCCGGGGCCCTCCGGCGGATCGGCGAGCACCAGGATCGAGGCGCCCCGTTCCACCGCGGCCCGCGCCTCGCCGGCCAGGCGGTCGAGATCGTGTTCGAGCGGCGTCCCGGGGGTCCGGCGGAGCCACAAGGGCGCCGCCCGATCGGGTCCCAGGAACGCCACCACGTCGGCGAGCAGGGCGGTTTCGAACCGCCCGGCCACCCGCCGGGCCTCGGCCCCGGGGATGCCGTCGATCAGGATCGGCACCTCCACCGACACCCAGGGCGGGTAGGGGGGCGGGTCCCCCGGAACCACCCGGCTTCCGATCCGGACCCGGGTCGAAAAGTGCTCCCCTTCGCGCTTGGGGTCGATCGCCGGGTTCGTGACCACGGCCACGTCCTCGTGGAGAAAGTCCGCGAGGTTCGCCGCCTCGGGATCGAGGGCCGCCAGGGGGCCGTCCCAGCCCATGCTCCCCACGGGGTCCTCCCCGGTGGCCGCCGCGGCCTCGAGCAGGTCCAGGTCGTGGCGATCCCACCCAGCCCGGGCCTGCCGGCGGCCGATCGGCTCCGGCGGTTCGGCCGCCCCGAAGGGGGCCCCGGCCGAAGGAAGCGCCCGCTCCCCGCGCACGAGCCCCAGGGCCCCCCAGCAGGCCCCGAGGTCGAGCCGGCGGGAGAACCGCGCCAGCACCTCCTTTTGGAGCGGGCTGTGGGGGATGAGCTCCGGGCCGGCGGGGCCCGCCCGCACCGCCAGTTTCTCGCCCGGCGCCATGGGCTTCGGGTCGGTTTCCAGGTCCTCCACGGGTACCACCCCCGGCTCGGAGGTGACCACCCACTCCCGGCCGGTCTCGCACACCCACAGGGGCCGGAGCCCGAGGGCGTCCACGCTGAACACGAACTCGTCGCCGTGGCGGAGGATGAGGGCCGCCGGGCCCTGGGCCGAGGCGTCGAACACCCGTCGCATGGCGGCGTAGAGGCTTCGGAGCACCTCGGGCGAGTGGAGGATCTCGTGGTGGACGGGCGGGAAGAGGAGTTCCACCGCCTCCAGGAGGCTCAAACCCCAGGCGTGGATCAGGAACCGGACGATCCGGTCCAAGTCCTGGGAGTCGGACCCTCTCGGGGGGATCTCGGCACCGAGGGCCCGGGCCTCGCGCCGGAGTCGCTCGATCGTGTTGATCTCGCCGTTGTGGGCCAGGCACCCGAAGGGCTGGGCCCGTAGCACCGTGGGCAGGGTGTTGGTGGAGTAGCGGGAGTGGCCGATGGCCGTGGCGGTCCGGAGGAGCGGGCTCCGGAGGTCCGGGTAGTACCGGCCCAGGGTGACCGGGGTTCCATGGACCTTGTACACGCATCGGTCCGCCGAGAGGCTGGCGACGTGCACGCCGTGGGCCTCGGCCCGGGCGGCCATGCGCTCCAGGAAGGCGTCCCGTTCCGCCGGGTCGGGATGGAGGGGATCGAGCCCGGCCACCTGCCAGAACTCGGGTTCGTCCTGCCGGGCCCGGGGCCCCAGGGCCTCGGGGGCCACGGGGTGGTGGACCTCGGCCAGCAGCTCGAGGCCCGCCGCGACCCACTCGTTTCGCACCGCCGCCTTCACCTCGGCCGCTTGGGGCCGCAGCGGCCGGGGGAGGAGGACGTGGGCCACGAAAAATCCCGGCCGGTGCGCCAGGTCCTCCCGCCGGCCGGCCCGGGCGAGGTGTCGGGCCCAGAGGTCCCGGGGCAGGTCCACCAGGACGCCGGCCCCGTCGCCCTCGCCCTCGATCTCGCCGCCCCGGTGGCCCAGGGCCACCAGGGCCTCCAGGGTTCGTTTCAACGTGCCGTGGGTCGGGCGGCCGTCCTTGCGGATGTGGGCCACCACCCCGCACGCGTCTCGGTTTTCGAGGGAAGCCATTTCCTTTCCACCTCCTCTTCGGCCCGGGGCGGGAGTCTACCCCCATCCCGGGGCCGGGGGAAACGGCCCTGGGGTCTGCGCAGGGGGGGCGGTTTGCGCCGGCGCTTCCTTGGGCTAGGATGGAGTGTCCGTGTCGTCCGGCGCGGGGGCCCCTTCCCACGCGCGGAGGGGCCGGACGGAGAGGCGTCCCACCACACCCCACGAAAGGAGGCGGCCGTGACCCAGTTGCCGCGCCCGTACCGGAGGTTTCTCAGCCGGTTTCCCGAGGTGGAAAAGGCCCATATGGAGCTGTCCCTGGCCGTGAACCGCCAAGGCCCCCTGGGGGAGCGGGACCGCCGCCTCGTGCGGCTCGGGATCGCCATCGGCCAGCAGAGCCGCGGCGGGGTCAAATCCCACGCCCGGCGGGCCCTGGAGGAGGGGTTTTCCCCGGAAGAGCTGCGGCACGCGGCCCTTCTGGCGCTGCCGACGGTGGGGTTCTCCGCCATGATCGCGGCCCTCGAGTGGATCGAGGAGGTGCTGGAGGAGGGGGCGTGAGCCGCCTCGACGAGATCCGGCGGGAGATCCAGGCGCTGCGCGTCGAGATCGCCGACCGGAGGCGCCGGTTGCCGGCCCACTCGGTGCGGCCCCACCAGCTCTGGGAGATCGAGGAGCTCGAGGAGCGGCTCGCCGCCCTGGAACGGGCGCTGCGGGAAGCGGAAGAGGGAGACCAGCGGTGAAGAAGATCGAGGCGATCATCAAGCCGTTTAAGCTGGACGACGTGAAGGACAGCCTATCGGAGTTGGGGGTCCAGGGCATCACCGTGACCGAGGTGAAGGGCTTCGGCCGCCAGAAGGGGCACACCGAGGTGTACCGCGGGGCCGAGTACATCGTGGACTTCCTGCCCAAGGTGAAGATCGAGGTCGTGGTGCCCGACGAGCTCGCCTGGGGCGTGGTGGAGGCGATCGAACGGGCGGCCCGGAGCGGAAAGATCGGGGACGGCAAGATCTTCGTGCTGCCGGTGGAGGAGGCGGTCCGGATCCGGACCGGGGAGCGGGGCGAGGACGCCCTATAACTTCGGTCTACGGTCGTCGGTCTTCGGTCTGCGGTCTGCGGTCGCATGGTCCAGACGGGCCCGTCGCCCGCGTCTTGGGGGGCAAGGGGCCTCCCGGAGAGCCGGGTGCGGCCGTACCGGGGGAACAGAAATCAGAATTCAGCCGACAGGATTCCGTGCCCCCGTGATGCACCGACCCCTGTCCTCTGATGTCCGATTTCCGATACGAAGGCCCCTTGCCCCGCCCGCCGGCGCACACACCGGCGCCTACGCGTGGCCGTGTGTCGCGAACAGGCCGCGCCCCGCGGCCTGCTGCCGGAGCTTCCTAGCCTTCCAGCGGGCTGCTCGGGAGGACGACCGAATGACCTCCGACCTGATGGACGAGTTCCTGCGGCGGTTTGAGAGCCTGACGAACCCGGGCCCGGCGGTCCGGCCGGAGGGGGCCTTCGCCCGGGCCCTCGACGCGTTTCACCGGGGGGCGTACCGGCGGTGCCTCGACGCCCTGGCCCACGCCGGGGGCGACCCCTCGGTGGCGGCCTTGCGGGAGGCGGCCTCGGCCCTCCTGGCCGCCCGCCCCCACCGGGGGGTCCGGCCGTGCCTCGAGGCCATCCGCCTCCACGGGGCCGGGCCCGAGATGTACGGGGTGCTCGTGGTGCTCCTGCTCGCGGCCGGCGACCGGGCCCGGGCGTACCGGATGGTGCGGGAGGGGCTCGCGAGGGCGCCGGGCCACCCGGTGCTCCGGCGGCAGTTGGAGGCCCTGGGGGTTCGGCGGCCCCCGGTGCTCGGGTTCCTCCCGAGATCCCACCCCCTGAACCGCTGGCTCGGCCGCGTGCGGCACCGGTACCGGGGGGCCAGGGCGTGACCCGCATTCCCGCCTACCCGGCGTTTGCCCCCCTGGCGCTGGGGCACCGCGACGAGCTGGCCCCGCGCCTCCGGGCCCTGGAGCCCGAGATCTCGGAGTTCACCTTCGCGAACCTCTACCTGTTCCGCCACGCCCACCGCTACGAGGTGAGCCGGTTCGGCGGGTCGGTCCTGATCCTGGCCCGGGGCTACGACGGCGCCGCGTACGGCTTTCCCCCCATCGGGCCCCCGGACCCGGGGGCCGCGGGGGCGGTCCTGGCGGAGTTGGAGCGCAGGGGGTCGGCGCCGGTCCTCTTCCCCGTGCCGAGGGCGTGGGTGGACGAACGGTTCCCCCCGCCGGCGTGGCGGGCCTCGCCCGACCGGGATCAGGCCGACTACGTCTACCGCCGGGACGACCTGGCGCACCTGCCCGGAAAGCGCTACCACAAGCGGCGGAACCGGCTCCTCAAGTTCTTGCGGGAGCACGCCGAAGGATACGCGTACGAGGAGCTCGCGGACGGGCACACCGGGGAGTGCCTGCGGCTCGCCGAGGGGTGGTGCGAGATCCGCTGCTCGGTGGATCGCCCCAGCACCTTCGAGGAGACCCGGGCCTGCCGCGAGGCCCTCGAACTCCGGGAGGAACTGGGGCTCCGGGGCGGCGTGATCCGGGTGGACGGCCGGGTGCGGGCGTTTTGCCTCGGGGAGCCCCTGAACGAGAGAACCTTCGTGGTGCATTTCGAAAAGACCGAGCCGGGATGGGAGGGGCTCGCCCAGGTGATCAACCGGGACTTCTGCCTCCATTCCCTGGAGGGGTACGAGTACGTGAACCGGGAGCAGGACCTGGGCGATCCGGGGCTCCGGCAGGCCAAGCTGGCCTACCATCCGGCGTTCCTGGCCGAGAAGTTCCGGGTGGTGCCCGCGGGGGGCGGGGGGCCCGATTCCACACCGTCGGAGGGGTCCGAACGCCCATGAACATCGTCCTGATCGACGACGAACCGGCCGTGCGCGACACCCTGGGGGAACACCTGGAGGAGGAGGGCCACCGGGTGCGCACCGCGGGCGGGGGGGAGGCCGGCCTGTTCCTCCTCGAGGAGGAACCCGCCGATCTGGTGATCACCGACCTCAAGATGCCGGGCATCTCCGGGATCGAGGTGCTCCGGCGGGTGCGGGAGCGCTGGCCCGCCACCGAGGTGGTGCTGATCACGGGGTACGGCACCCTGGACGACGCGGTGGAGGCCCTGCGCCACGGGGCTTACGACTTCCTCCTGAAGCCCGTGCGCCTGGCCCAACTGGATCTCGTGATCCGCCACTGCGACGAGCGGATCCGGTACGCCCGCGACAACCGGGAGCTGCGCCGGGTGGTGGAGGAACTGCGGCGCCTCAACGAGCGCCGGGAGAAGTTCATCGCCATCGCCAACCACGAGCTGCGCACCCCCACCACGGTGGCGGCCGGGCTGGTGTCGCTCCTGGCCGGCCGGGCCGGGGACCTGCCCGAGGAGTTGCAGCGGTTCGTGGAGGGGGCAGACCGGGCCCTGCGGCGGCTCAAGGAGGTGGTGGAGGATTTGGGGGACCTGGCGGCTTCCCAGGGGCGCGGGATCCCCCTGCGGCCGGCGCAGGAACCGTTCGGGGCGCTCGCCCGCGCCGCGGCCGACCTGTGCGAGCTCTACCGGCAGGTCCGGGACGTCCGGATCGATCTGGAGGTCGCCGGGGACGAGGCCCTCCGGGTCCGGGTGGACGTGCGGAAGTGGGCCCGGGCGGCCGGGGCGCTCATCCAAAACGCGGTCAAGTTCACCCCCGACGGGGGCAGGGTCTGGGTGCGGCTTGGGCCCGAGGCCGGAACCCTGGTGCTCGAGGTGGCCGACACCGGGATCGGCGTGCCCCCCGAGGACGCCGAGGCCATCTTCGACCCCTTCTACGAGGCGGGCGACGTGCGCCACCACCGGAGCTCCGGCCACGCCTTCGGGGGTGGCGGGCTCGGGGTCGGGCTGCCCCTGAGCCGCGCCATCGCCGAGGCCCACGGCGGCACGGTGACCTACCGCCCCCGGGAGGGGGGCGGGAGCGTGTTTTCCCTCCGGGTTCCGCTGAATCCCGCGGAAACCCCCGCCCCCTGATGTCCCGGCGCCCCCTCCCGCCGAGGACCCCTCAAGCTCTCGTTTCTCCCGACCGATAACGGGGACCGGGGCCTCCCGCCACGGGAGGCGCCAACGCCTTCGGGAGGGGTGCCATGGTGCCCGCAAACGACCCCGGGGCTCGCCGGGCCGGCGAGCCCGCGCCCACCGTGCTCGTGGTGGACGACGAGCCCAGCATCACGGAGATCTGCAAGGGGTTCCTCGAGCCCGCCGGCTACCGGGTGCTCGCCGCCACCTCGGCGGACGAGGCCCGGGGGATCCTCGCCGCCGAGCCCGTGGACGTGGTGCTGAGCGACCACGCCATGCCCGACGCCACGGGCGTGGACCTCCTGGCCGAGGTGCGGGAGCGCTGGCCCGGCGTGGTCGGCATCCTCTACACCGGGGTCATGGATCCCAAGATCGCGGAGGAGGCCACCACGCGGGCCCAGGTGTTCCGGTTCCTCGTGAAGCCGTTTCCCGCGGCCGTGCTGCGAAACGCCGTGGCCCAGGCCATGGAGTACCGCCGGCTCGTCCGGGAGAACGAGGCGTTTCGCACCGAGCTCGAGCGGATGGTGCGGGAACAGGCGGCCGAGCTCTCGCGCACCGGGGCGTTCTTGGAAAGCCTCCTCGACGCCCTCCCGGCCGGGGTGCTGGCCGTGGGACCCGACGGCGTGGTGACCCGGGCCAACCGGGCGGCGGCCGCGGTCCTTGGGGCCGAGCCGGCGGACCTGGTGGGGGCGCGCGCCGCGGACGTGGGGGTCCCCTGCCGGGGGGCCACCTGTGCCGCCACCCGGGGGGAGGTGCCGGCCTGCCGGAATCGGGAACTCGAGGTGCAAAACCGCTGGGGCCTCCGGCGGCAGCTCCTGTGGTCCTGCGAGGAGGTCCGGACCCCCGAGGGGCCGGCCGGGTGCGTGGCCTCGTTCATCGACGTGACCGAGAAGAAGGACCTCGAGATCCGGGTGTTCCAGGCCAAGCAGGAGATCGAGGCGGTGTTCGACTCGATCACCGACCCCACCGTGGTTCTGGGCCACGACGGCACGGTGGGCCGGGCCAACCGGGCGTTTTCCCATCTGGTGCGAAAGCCCTTCGAGGACATCCTGGGGAAACGCCTGGCCGAACTGCCCGTGCCCGGGGCGAGCGCCGAGGTGGCGAGCCTGGTGGGCCGGGTGTTCGCCTCGGCCGAGCCGGCCCAGGTGGAGCTCCACGACGCCCGGGGCGCCGTGTACCAGGTGCGGCTCTTCCCCCTGTTCCGGCGGGGCCGGGTGGAGCAGGTGGTGGTGCGCTACCAGGACCTCACGGCGGAAAAGGAGCTGGAGCACCGGCTGCTCCAAAGCGAGAAGATGGCGAGCGTGGGGCAGCTTGCGGCCGGCATCGCCCACGAGATCAACAACCCCGTGGGGTTCATCCTGTCGAACCTGAACCGGCTGGCGGAATACGCCGCCGACCTCAGCCGGCTGGGGGAGAGAACGCGGGAACTCGCCGAGGCGGTCGAGCGCGGTACGGTCGACCCCCTCGAGGCCTGGAAGACCTACCGGGCCGCCCGGGAGGAAACCGATCTCGATTTCCTCCTGGAGGACCTCGGGGCGATCGTGGCCGAGTGCCGGGAGGGGGCCGAGCGGATCCGGAAGATCGTGACCGATCTCAAGACCTTCAGCCACCCGGGCGGGGGCGACTGGGAGTACGCGGACCTCAACCGGTGCCTGGAGAGCACGCTCAACATCGCCTGGAACGAGCTCAAATACGACTGCGACGTGGAGCGGGAGTTCGGGGAGATCCCCGAGGTCCTGTGCCGGCCCCAGCAGCTCAACCAGGTGTTCCTGAACCTCCTGGTGAACGCGGCCCACGCGGTCAAGGAGAAGGGCGAGGGCCGGGGGAGGGTCACGGTGCGCACCCGGGCCGAGGGGGATCGGGTGGCCGTGGAGATCGCGGACACCGGGGTGGGGATCCCGCCCGGGAACCTCAAGCGGATCTTCGACCCGTTCTTCACCACGAAGCCACCGGGCAAGGGGACCGGCCTGGGGCTCCATCTGGCGGCGGGCATCGTACGGGCCCACGGCGGGGAGATCCGGGCCGAGAGCACCCCGGGCGAGGGGAGCACCTTCCGGGTGGTGCTGCCCGTGGTCCCGCCCGAGGCGGGGGAGGCGGGGGCCCGATGAGCGCCGGCGCCGACACCCCGAAGGTCCTGTTCGTGGACGACGAGGAGAACGTGCTCCGGGCCCTGCGGCGGCTCTTTCGCCGGGAGCCCTGGGCCCTGGGGTTTGCCACCTCGGGGGAGGAGGCCCTGCGGCGGTTCGAGGCCGAGGGGCCCTTCGACGTGGTGGTGGCCGACCAGCGCATGCCCGGCATGACCGGTGTGGAGCTCCTGCGGCGGCTCAAGGCGCTCCACCCGGAGTGCGTGCGGATCGTCCTGTCGGGCTACACCGACGTGAACGCGGTCATTGAGGCCGTGAACGAGGGGGCGATCTTCAAGTTCCTCACCAAGCCCTGGGACGACGAGGTGCTGCGGGCCACCGTGGCCGAGGCCGCCGAGGCCGTCACCCTTCGGCGCCGATGCGAGGTGCTCCGGGTGCGGGTGGAGGCCCAGAACGCCGAGCTCGCCGCGATCAACCGGTGCCTCGAGAAGACGATCCGCCAGGGCCTGGAGGCCCGGAGCGCCGGGCTCGCGCGGGCGGTGCTCGAGGCCGCGCCCGTGGCGCTCGTGGCCGTGGGGGAGGACGGCAAGGTGGCATTGGCGAACCGGGCCGCCCGGGAGCGGCTGGGCGACGGCGCGGCGCTCGGCCGGGCCTGGGGCGAGGCCCCGGGCCCCGTGGCCGGGGCGAGCCCGGTGGAGGCGCCGGGATGGCGCGGCACCGTGTACCGGATCGGGGAGGGGTGATCCCATGGCGAAGCACACGCTGTTGTTCGTGGACGACGAGGAAAACATCCTCAAGGCCCTGGCCCGCATGTTCCACCGTTCGGGCCACGAGATCGTGCTGGCCCGAAACGGGGCCGAGGCCCTCCGGGTGCTCCAGGAGCGCCCCGTGTCCCTCATCCTCTCCGACCAGCGCATGCCGGGCATGAGCGGCACCGAGCTTCTCGCCCGGGCTCGGGAGCTCCAGCCCGAGGCGGTGCGGATCATCCTCACGGGCTACGCCGACGCCAAGGCGGCCATGGACGCCATCAACGACGGCCGGGTCTACCGGTTCCTCCCCAAACCCTGGGACGACCGGGCGCTCCTGGAGGTGGTGGAGGAGGCCCTGGCCGATCTGGACCTCAAGCGCGAAAACGCCAGGCTCCAGGAGCAGGTGCGCCGGCAGAACGAGGAACTCCGGGAGCTCAACGCCACCCTGGAGCGCCGGGTCCTGGAGCGCACGAACGAGCTCCAGATGGCCCTCAAGCTCTCCGAGGAGCTGAACGAAAACCTGCGCAAGCAAAACCTCGCCACCATCAAGGCGTTCGCGAGTCTCCTGGACCTCCGGAGCCAGGCCCTGGGGGCCCACTGCCGCCGGGTGGCCGCCCTGATCCCGGGGATCTACGGCCGGCTCGGGGTGCGCGACCGGGCCGCCGTGCAGGACGCCGTGGTGGCGGCCCTTCTCCACGACATCGGAAAGATCGGACTGCCCGACGCGATCCTGCTCAAGGACCCCGCCCACCTGGGGGGAAACGAGCGCGAGGAGGTCCGCAGGCACCCGGTGCTGGGGGAGGGCCAGATCCAGGTGATCGAGGGGCTCGCGGCCGTGGCCCGGGCCGTGCGCCACCACCACGAGAACGTCGACGGGTCGGGCTACCCCGACGGCCTCGCGGCCGACGAGATCCCCCTCGCGGCCCGGGTGCTCCGGGTGCTCGACGCCTACGACCACCTGACCCGGGGCGGGGCCCGCAAAGGGGCCGAGGAGCGGCTCGCCCTCGAGGCGATGGACCGGCAGGTGGGGAGGAGGTTCGACGGCGGCGTGTTCAACGCGCTCCTCGACGTTTTGGAGGAGCGAAAGGACGCCTACGACGCGAGCCGGGAGCGCAAGGTGCCCCTGGACGAGCTTCGGGAGGGCATGGTGCTCTCCCGGGACCTGCGGACCCAGACCGGGATCCTGCTCGTGCCGAAGGACGAGCCCCTGCGGCCGTCGTACCTGGAGAAGATCCGCAACTTCCGGGAGCTCTACCCCACCGACCCCTACGCCTACGTGTATCGGACCCCGGCCGCCCCGTGATCCGGGGCTGGCTGGAACGGAACTTGCTATCAATTGGGGTTGGCCCGGGGGCGACGGCGCTTGGGCGGCGATCCCGGGCCCGGCCGCCGACGGGGCGGGCGCACCGCAGGGAGGCTCCCGTTTGCGCCGACACCCCTTGGCGAGGGGCGCCGGTGCGCTTCGGGGCGCGGAGGGCCCCCGGGGCCCCGCGGGGGGTGGGCGATTCGGCGGTAACGGTGGGTGATTTGGCGCAGGTGATCCCGCGGCGGACGGGGCCATGACCCCTCGGAGCCTCTCCGCCACCACCGGAAAGGAACCCATGTCCCGATCCAGATGGACGTGGGCGGCCTTCGGGGCGCTCGTGCTCGGGGCCGCCGTGGCCGTGTTCGCGTGGGCGCGCGCGACCGAGCTCGAGGCGTTCGAGGCCGGGGTGCGGGCGCGCCTCGCGGCCGTGGCCGACGCCCGGAAGGCCTCCCTCCAGACCTGGCTCGCCGAGCGGCGGGCCGACGTCCAGGTGCTTGCCTGGGACCCGGATCTCATCGGCCTGTGCGCCGAGGGGGCGTGCCCCAAGGGCGTGGACCCCGCCCACCTGCGGCTCCACCTCGACAACCTGCGGCTCTTCGGGGGCGTTCTGGGGGCGTACCTGTTCACGCCCCAGGGCGAGCTCCTCCTCGGGGCCGAGGGGGGAATGCCCCCTTGCGCCGCGGCCGGGCCGATGGCCCGGCGGGTGGCCCGGGAGCACCGCACCCTGCTGCACGACCTCCATTTCGGCGACAACGGGGAGCCCATGATCGGCATCCTGGCCCCCGTGTTCCAACGGGCCGACCCGGCCGAGCGGCCGGCCGAAGCGCCGGTGTTGGGGGTGGTGGGGCTCTATCTGGACCCGCGGGCGACCCTCTTTCCCCTTCTGCGGGAGGCGCCGGGGGATCCGCCGGCCGAGGTCTACCTGGTGCGGCGGCCGGCCCGGGCCGGATCGGACGCCGAGGTGGTGCGGCCGGGCTCCGATCCGCTGGTCGCGTTCTCTCCCGCCCGGCCCGGGTCGGTGGTCCAGGCGGCCCTGGAGACCCGGGAGACCGAGGGCACCTTCCTCGGCCCGGCCGGCCGGCCCGTCATCGGGGCCGTGCGGTGGATCTCGGACGCCGGGTGGGGGCTCGTGGTGGCCGTGGACCGGGCCGAGTCCCTGGCGCCGTGGCAAGAGAAGGCCCGGTGGGAGGCCGGGGCGGCCGGCCTGGGGATGCTGTGCCTGGGGCTCGGCGGGGTGCTCCTGTGGCGGACCTGGTCGGCCCGCCGGTACCGGTCGCTCCTGGAGGAGATCCGCTCCTCGGAGGAGAGGCTCCGGGCGCTGGCCCAGGGGGCCGAGGACCCGGTATTTGTAAAGGACACCGAGGGCCGGTACGAGCTCGTGAACCCGGCCGGGGCCGGAATCCTGGGTGTGGCGCCGGACGAGGCTCTGGGCCGCCGGCCCCGGGATTTCCTTCCCCCTGAGGCCGCCGCGGTGGTCGAGGCCCACGACCGGGAGGTGCTGGAAACGGGCCGGCCGGTCCAGTCCGAGGAGGTGCTCCCGGTCCGGGGGGAGCGGCGGGTGTTTCTGGCGTCCCGAGTGCCGATCCGGGCCGCCGACGGCCGGATCCGGGGGGTGGCTGGGGTGCTTCGGGACATCACGGACCGCAAACGCTGGGAGGAGGAGCTCGCCCGCCGGGCCCGGCGGCTCGACGGGCTCTACGCCTTGGCGAGCCGGCTGACCCTGGCCCAGACGGAGGAAGATGTCCTCCACACCCTGGTGGAGGGTGCTCTAACCGCCTTCGGTGCGGCCTCGGCCACCCTGTACCGTGCCGACGAGGCGCGGGGCGACCTCTACCTGGCGGCCGGGAAGAACCTGCCCCTCGCGTTTCGAAGCCGGTTCGGCCGGATCCCCCGGGATCAGGGCCTCACCGGGGAGGTCCTGCGGGCGGAGGCGGTGCGCACGGCCGAGGACTACCGGGCCCACCCGAGGGCCGTGGCCGAGGCGGCCGATCTGCTGGGGGCGGTCTCGGTGGCGGCCGTGCCGCTGCGGGCCGAGGGCCTCGCCCTCGGGGTCCTGACCCTCTCCTTCGGAGAACGCCGGGCGTTTACCGGCGACGACCTCGAGGCCCTGGAAACCCTGGGCCACATGGCGGGGGTGGCCCTCGAACGGGTGGCGGCCCTCGGGGCCCTGCGGGCCGAGGCCGCCGAGCGCCGGCGGGCCGAGGCGAGGCTGCGACGGTTCCACGAGGCAACGGCGGCCCTGACCGGTACCGAGCTCTTCCGGGCGGTTGTGGCGGTACTGACCCGCGAGTTCGGGGTGCGGGTCGCGCTGGTGAACCGGGTCGATCTCGTCTCTGGCATGGCGGAGCCCATTGCGGCCGTGGCCGACGGGGAGCATGTGTACATCCCCGCGTTTCCGCTGGAAGGGACCCCGTGCGGGGAGGTCGCCGGCCGGCGGGGGCTGGTGGTGATCCCCCAGGGCCTGCAAGAGAGATTCCCCGAAAACTCTTCGTTCCGGGAGCGCGGGCTCGACGCCTACGCGGGCGTCCCGGTCACCGACAGCCGGGGCGAGGTGATCGGGGTCCTGTGCGTGTTCCACGACCGGCCGTTCGACCTTGATGAGGCCGGACGGGATCTGCTGGCGCTCTACGCCCGGCGGGTCGGGGGAGAGCTCGAGCGGATCGCCAGCGAGGAACGCCTGGCCGAAACGCGCCGGGCCCTCGAGACCCTGATCGACAACCTCCCGGGCGCGGTGTACCGCTGCGGGTTCGGGCCCACCCGGGCGCCGGTGGAGTACCTGAGCCCCGCGGCCGAGCGCGTGTTCGCCGACGCCTCCGCCGTCCCCTTGGGGGATCCGGACCAGGGCCTCACCACCTGGGTCGTGCCGGAGGACCGGCCGAGGGTGTGGCGGGAGATCGCGGCCGCGGCCGAGCGCGGCGGGCCGTACGAGCTGGAGTACCGGGTGCACGACGCCAAGGGGGAACTCCGGTGGGTGCTCGACGTCGGCCGGGCGGTGGACGGTCCCGGAGGCCGGCGCCTCGAGGGGGTGCTCTTCGACGTCACGGAGCGCCGGGCCCTGGAGGCCCAGCTCACCCACAGCCAGCGGATGGAGGCCCTGGGCCGGCTCGCCGGCGGGGTGGCCCACGACTTTAACAACCTGCTTACGGCGGTGTCTGGCTACGCAGAGATGCTGGCCCGCCGGGTCCGGGGCAACGAAAAGGGCGAGCGCGCCGCCCGGGAGATCCTGAAGGCCGTGGACCGGGCCGCCGACCTCACCCGCCAGCTCCTCACCTTCAGCCGGCGGCAGAAGGTGGAGCCCCGGGTGCTTCACCTGAACGAAACCCTCAGGGATCTGGCCGGCATGCTGGAGCGGCTCTTGGGCGAGGACGTGCGGCTGCACCTGGAGCTCGGCTCGGGCGCCGGGACCATCAAGGCCGACCCTGGCCAGCTCGAGCAGGTGATCCTCAACCTCGCCGTGAACGCCCGGGACGCCATGCCCCGGGGCGGCGAGCTCCGGATCCGGACCCGGGCGGACCGCGACGCGGACGGCACCCCCGTGGCCGTGATCGAGGTGGAGGATACGGGGGAGGGGATCGAGCCCGAGATCCTGGACCGCATCTTCGAGCCGTTTTTCACCACCAAGCCAGAGGACCGGGGCACCGGCCTCGGGCTCGCCACGGTGTACGGCATCGTGACCCAGGCCGGCGGCCGGGTGGATGTGGAGTCCGAGGTGGGGCACGGCAGCACCTTCCGGGTGGTCTGGCCGGCGGCCTCCGGCGCGGTGGCAGAGGCCGGGCCCCGTCCGGCCGCCGAGGCCGCCGCGGGGGAGGGCCGGGCCGTCGCGCTGGTGGAAGACGACCCCTCGGTGCGCGACCTGGCGGCCGACTGCCTAAGGGAGCTCGGGTACCGGGTGTTCGCGTTCTCCACCGGCGAGGAGGCCGAGGCCGGGCTCGCCCGGGAAGCCCGGATCGATCTCCTCGTGACCGACGTGGTGATGCCCGGCATGCGGGGCCCCGAGCTCCTGCGGCGGCTTCGCCGCCGGTGGCCGGGGGTCCCGGCGGTGTTCGTCTCGGGCCACGCCGGCGATCAGCTCGCGGACCTCGAGACCGATCGGGCGTTGTTCCTCCAGAAGCCCTTTCGCCTCGTGGACCTGGAGGTGGCGGTGAGCCGGGCCGTGGAGTTGGGCGGGGGCGAGGCCCGCGCCGCCGGGCCCTCGGCGTAGGGCCTCACCCCGGCAAGACCCCCCGGTCCCCCTGGCCGTGGCGGCCCGCTCCCGCGGGGTGCAGGCCGCTAATCTATGCAAATTGCGCCGGTGGGGCTGGGGGTTCCGACGAAGCGCGACGGCCGAGCAGCTCGGGCCGCCCGGCGCCAGGGGAGGGGTCGCGGCGCGTGCCCCCACGCGCCGCAGCGGACCGCGCCGAGGCGGCCCCTGCGAGGCCGTTCAGCGAAGGAGGGGCCCCCAGCCCCACCCTTTACGAAAAACCACGAGATCTCGGGAACGCCCCGCTAGTCCCGGCGGCGGCTCGCCACCCGGTGGGCCATCTCGTCCACCAGGGCCACCAGCCGCTCCACCGAGGCCTCGAAGAGCCGCCGGCCCGTCTCCGCCGAGGCGGCGCCCGGGTTCCCCCAGACCCCTCCGGGCCACTGGCCGCGCTTGTCCCGGGCCACGAAGGGGGTCTCGAACCGGGGGTACTCCTCGGGGGAGGTGCCCTGCACCTGTTCCGGGGAGAGATAGAGGACCCGGCTCGTCTCGATCTCCCCGGCGTGTCCGTCGTCGGTCGTCCGGACCACGCCGTTCCGGCCCGCCTCCTGGGCCCAGCGGTACTCGCACACTACGGCGAGTTCGAGGTCCGGGAGCTCCTCGGCCAACGCCTCGGCCGCCTCCTCCAGGGCGGCCATGTGGAGGCCGCCGGCGTGGCCGGAGACGAACAAAACCCCCCGGATCCCCTGGGCGTGGAGGCTTCGGCCCAGGTCGAAGGCGAGGCAACGGAGCGTCCCGGGCCGGATCGAGAGGGTGCCCGGGTGGTCGCGGGTGCTCCGGCAGTACCCGTAATGGACCGGGGGGCACAGGAGAAACGGCCGGCGCCGGCTCGCCTCCAGGGCCACCTCCCACACCTGGAGGGTGTCGGTGGAGAGGGGCAGGTGAGTTCCGTGCTCCTCCACGCTGCCGAAGGGGACCAAGGCGATCCCCACCTCCCGGGCCGCCCGCTCGAACTCAACCATGGTCATCTGGTCGACGCGCATCGAAAAACTCCTTGACCCGGCCGGGGTCGCTTCCGTAGCATACCTCGCCTTTTTCCGCACGCCCCCCGCCTGCCCGCGAGGAAACCCGTGAAGATCGCCGCCGTGCAGATCGCGTATCACCCGGACCCGGACCGGATGCGGTCGCGGGCCGCGCAGTTCCTGGAGGCGGCCCGGGCCCGGGGCGCGGGGATCGCCTGCCTGCCGGAGCTCGCGTTCCACCCCTGGTTTCCCCGGGACCTCGAGGCCGACCCGGCCCCGCTGGCCGAGCCACTGGACGGTCCCCTGGCGCAGTGGGCGGCCGAGACGGCCCGCTCGATCGGCATCGCCCTCGTTCTGCCCTTTTGCGAGAGGGCCGGCGACGGCGTATACCACAACAGCGCCCTCGTGATCGATGCCCAGGGCCGTCGGCAGGGTCTGTACCGGAAGGTCCACCCCCCCGACATCCCGGGTTGGCACGAGCGCCGGGCCTTCGCCCCCGGCGACCTCGGGTTTCCGGTGTTCGAGGTGGCCGGGCTCCGGTTCGGGGTGCAGTTGGGGTGGGACCATTTCTTCCCCGAGGGGTACCGGTGCCTGGCCCTCGCCGGGGCCCAGTCCGTGTTCGTGCCCACCGCGGCCGCCTACGCGAGCCACGAGCGGTGGCTCGCCATGGGGGTGAGCCACGCCGTGGCCAACGGGGTCTACGTGGTGCGGGTCAACCGGGTGGGCAGCGAGGACGGCCTCGACTTCTACGGGCACTCCTACGTGGTCCGGCCCGATGGGGACCTGGCAGCCGAGCCCCTCGACATGGCCGAGGGGGTGCTCCTTGCCGAGGTGGACCCGGCCGTGGTGGAGTGGGCCCGGCGGACCTGGCCGTTCCTGGCCGACCGCCGGCCCCGCCAGTATGCGGCCGTGGCGGGGGTGGGCTGGCCCCGCCGGCCCGAGGAATTGCCCGATCCGGCCGAGGAGGAGACGCCATGACCCTCGACATCCGCGCCCAGTGCGCCGTGTGCGCCTGGCGCGAAACCTGCACGAAGAAGCACAACCTGAAGGAGACGGCCCTCCACTGCCCGGATTTCTGCCGGGACGCGGCACTGCCCCCCGAGGAGGAGGCGAAAGGGGCGCCCGAGCGCCACAAAAAGGTGGAGGACGTGTTCGGGGATTCGTGAGACGGGGCGGCCTCCGCCCCGCCTTAGCCCCCAAGGCCCGGGTTGGGAAGCCGTGGGCCAGGGGGCGCTTTGCCCTGGGGCCTCCCCCAGGGGGCCCCACACCGACCGAGAGGACACGCCGTGCGTCGAACGCTGACCGATCTTTTCTCCCAGACCCTGGACCGCGCCGTGGCCGCGGGGGCCCTGCCGGACCCCGGGCGGCCCCTTCCCTGGAAGGTCGAGCTCCCCCGGAACCCCGAGCACGGGGATTTCGCGACGAACCTGGCCCTGGTCCTCGGGGCGGCCGTGAAACGGCCCCCCCGCCAAGTGGCCGAGATCCTCACGGCCCACCTGGAGGACCCGGAGGGCCTCGTGGCCTCGGTGGAGGTGGCGGGGCCGGGATTTCTCAACGTGAGGCTCCGGCCTAGCGCCTGGACCCGGGTGCTCCGGGACGTGGAACGCGAGGGGCCGGCGTTCGGGCGTTCCGAGGCGGGCCGCGGCGAACGGGTCCAGGTGGAGTTCGTCTCCGCGAACCCCACCGGGCCCTTGCACGTGGGCCATGGCCGGGGCGCCGCCGTGGGCGACGTGCTGGCCCGGCTCCTGGAGTTCGCGGGCTACCGGGTGGAGCGCGAGTACTACGTGAACGACGCCGGAAACCAGATGCGGATCCTGGGCCGCTCGGTACTCCTGCGGTGCCGGGAACTCGCCGGGGAGCCGGTGGCGTTCCCGGACGACCACTACCGGGGGGACTACGTCCGGGACCTGGCCCGGGAGGCCCTGGAGCGGTTCGGGGACGAGTGGCAGGCGTGGTCGGAGGAGGAGGCCATCGAGCGGCTGGGCCGCTGGGCGGGCGAGAGGATTCTCGAGGGGATCCGGGACGACCTCGAGGCCTTTGGTGTGCGGTTCGACCGGTGGTTTTCGGAGACGTCCCTCCACGAGGCCGGTGCGGTGGAGGCGGCCCTCCGGGAGCTCGAACAGCGGGGGGAGGCCTACCGCGCGGACGGGGCCCTTTGGCTTCGGACGACGGCCCACGGGGACGAGAAGGACCGGGTGCTCGTCAAGAGCGACGGGTCCCTCACCTACTTTGCGGCCGACATCGCCTACCACCTCGACAAGTTCGCCCGGGGGTTCGACCGGGTGGTGGACATCTGGGGTGCCGACCACCACGGCTACGTGCCCCGGATGAAGGCCTCCCTGGCGGCCATGGGGATCGATCCGGACCGGCTCGAGGTCCTGCTGGTGCAGTTCGTGAGCCTTCTGCGGGGCGGCAAGCCCGTGGGCATGAGCACCCGGGCCGGCGAGTTCGTGACCCTGCGGGAGGTGGTGGACGAGGTCGGCCGGGATGCGGCGCGGTTTTTGTTCCTCACCCGGTCGTGCGACGCGCCGCTGGATTTCGACCTCGAGGTGGCCAAGGCCCAGACCGCGGACAACCCGGTGTTCTACGTGCAGTACGCCCACGCCCGGATCTCCAGCGTGTTCCGCGAGGCCGAGAAGGCGGGGGTTTCGGTGCCCTCGGCGGCCGAGGCCGAGCTCGACCGCCTCACCGAGGAGGACGAACGGGAGCTCCTCAAGCTCCTCTACCTGTTCCCCGAGGTGGTGGAGGAGGCAGCGCTCCAGCGGGAGCCCCACCGGCTCACGTTTTACCTCCAGGATCTCGCGGCCCGGTTCCACGGGTACTATAACCGTTACCGGTTCCTCGTGGACGACCCGGATCTCGCCGGGGCACGGCTGTGTTTGGCCGGGGCCGTGCGCCGGGTCATTGCCAACGGGTTGGGGATTCTCGGCGTGGCGGCGCCGGAGACGATGTGAGGGAGATGCGGGACCGCCGGCACGTGGACGACCGGCACGTCGTGAGGCTCGACACCGGCCGCCTGGTGGTGGCGGCCGTGGGGGGAAGCCTCGTGCTCGTCCTCGTGTTCCTCCTGGGCGTGTTCGTGGGCCGGTCGCTGTGGGCGCCCCCGGCGTTGCCCCCCGAGCTGGCGGTCCCCCAGGCCGGGCCGAAGGCGGCGGCGCCCGCGCCGGAGGAGCAGACCGAGGTGCGGGAACCGGCCCCGGCCCCGGAGCCCGAGCTGACCTTCTACCGGGAGCTCAAAAAACCGGTTCCGCCGCCGGAGGCGCCGTCGGCGGGGGCGGAGCGAAACCGCGCGGCCGCGCCGAAGCCCCCTAGGCCGGCGGCGAAGGCGAGCCCCGTCCCGCCGGAGGACCGGGCGCCGGGAGCCCGCCCGCCGGCCCCCAAACCCGTCGAGGCTCCGCCCCCGGTGTTTACGGTGCAGGTGGGGTCTTTCCGGGCCCGGGCCGATGCGGAACGGTTCCTGGCCGAGATCCGAAAAAAGGGGGTGGAGGCTGCCATCGTGGAGGCCTCGGTGGCGGGTCGTACCTGGTACCGGGTGCAGGCCGGCCGGTTCCTGAGCCGCACGGCGGCGGCCGAGTTCCAGGAGTCGGTGCTCCGAACGAAGGGGATCCAGGGGTTCGTGACCACCCGGTGACCTTGACAAACCCGGTGCCAGCCTGAATGTTGTAGCTTCGTTGGGCTCGTTGCCGCCGGCGGGGCACGGGACCCTCGCGGGTTGGATGCCGCGGCCCGGCGGAAACCCCAGGGAGGAGACCCATGGCCGAGACGTCCGCGCTGGAAGGGCGGATCGAGCGGGAGTTGGTGGCGGCGATGAAGGCGAGGGACGCCGCCAGGGTGTCGGCCCTCCGCAATATCCGGGCGGAGTTGGAGCGACGCCGCATCGAGAAGCGGGCCCCCCTCGACGAGGGGGAGGTGCTGGCGGCCCTGGGGACCCTCGCGAAGCAGCGCCGGGAGAGCATCGAACAGTTCCGGGCCGGCGGCCGGGACGACCTCGTCCAGAAGGAAACGGCCGAACTGGCCGTGATCGAGGAGTTCCTCCCCGAGCAACTCGGGGACGACGAGCTCCGCGCCGAGGTGGACCGGGCCGTCGCGGAGGCGGGGGCCTCGGGGCCCAAGGACATGGGAAAGGTGATGAAGATCCTCATGCCTCGCGTGCGGGGCCGCGCCGACGGCGCGCGGGTCAACGCCCTGGTGCGCGAGAGGCTTTCGGTGGAGGGGCGTTGACGTCCTCCTTGCCCTCCCGCGAGCCCCGGCCGGCCCGGGGCGCGGACGAGCGGACCCTCCACGTCCTGGACTTTTTCCGGATCCTGGAAGTCTTGGCCGAAGGGGCCCGCTCGCCCCAGGGGCGGGCCCTGTGCGGGGCCGTGCGGCCGCTTCCGGACCCCGAGGCCGCCCGGGATGCCTTGGCCGAGGTCGAGGCCCTGGGTCGGCTGGAGCCCGATTTGGGGCTTCCCCCCGTGGGTGGCCTGCGGGAGATCGGGCCGCACCTCCGGACCGCCCGCAGGGCCGGGGTGGTCTTGGGGGTGGATGCCCTTCTCGAGATCCGCGACACCCTGGAGGCCTGTGCCCGGGTCCAGGAGTACCTGGAGGACGCGGCGGCCGAGGGGTCGATCCTGGGGCGGTATGCGGCCCGGATGCGCCCCTTGGACCTCCTGGTGGACCGGTTCGCCAGGGTGTTCGGGCCCCGGGGCGAGATCCTGGACGGGGCGAGCCCCCGCCTGGCCGCGATCCGGGAGGAACTGCGGAGGGTCCGGGGGAGGATCCGCTCGCGTCTCGAGGCCCTCCTGCGGGAGCGGGATCTCGCCCCCGCGGTGCAGGACGACTTCGTCACGGTGCGCGACGGCCGGTATGTGGTGCCGCTCCGCACCGATTTTCGGGGCTACCTGGAGGGAATCGTCCACGACCGCTCCCGCACGGGGCAGACTTTTTTCGTCGAACCCCTGGAGGTCGTGGAGCTCAACAACCGGATGGGCTCCCTCCTGGAGGAGGAAGAGGAGGAGATCCGGCGGATCCTGGCGGAGCTCACGGCCTGGGTCGGTCGGGAGGCCGGCACCATCGCGGTCAACGTGGCCGTGGCGGCCCACCTCGACCTCCTGGCGGCCAAGTGGGCCCTGGCCCGACGGCTCGGGGCCGTGCGGCCCGAGGTGGTGGGGAGCCGGGAGCTCGGGCTCCGGGGCGCCCGGCACCCGCTGCTCGCGCTTCGGTCCGACGAGCGGGTGGTGCCCGTGGACCTCTTCGTCGGCGGCGAGGAGGTGGGGGGGGCCCGGCTCCTTCTGATAACGGGCGCGAACGCGGGCGGCAAAACCGTGGCCCTCAAGACCGCGGGGCTTCTCGTGCTCATGGCGCGCTCGGGGCTTTTCGTGCCGGCCGCCGAGGGGAGCCGGGTGGGTTGGTTCGACCCGGTGTCCGCCGACATCGGGGACGAGCAGGACCTGGACCGGCACCTCTCCACCTTCACGGGCCACCTGAGCCGGCTGCGGGAGGCCCTGGAGGGGGCGGAGCCCGGGACCCTGGTGCTCTTGGACGAGTTGGGGGCGGGAACCGACCCCCGAGAGGGCGGGGCCCTGGCGCTCGCGGTGCTGGAGGCCCTCCTCGACGCGGGGTCCACGGTGATCGGCACGACCCATCTCGAGGGCCTCAAGGGGTTCGCCTACGCCCGGCCCGACGCCGAGAACGCGGCCGTGGCCTTCGACCGGGAGACGGGCCGCCCGCTCTACCGGCTGGTGTACGGCCGGACCGGCCACTCCAACGCGTTCGAGGTGGCCGAGCACACCGGGTTTCCGCCCCACGTGCTGGCCCGGGCCCGGGCCTACGCGGCCGGGGGCGACGAGCCGGGGGCCGGGTTCCTCCAGGCGATCGAGCGGGCCCGGGACGAGGCCCTGGAGGCGGCCCGGCGGGCCCGGGCGGCCGAGGCCGAGGCCCGGCAGCGCCTCGAGGAGGCCGAGCGCCGGCTGCGGGAAGCGGAGGAGGCCCGGCGCAGGGCCCGGGAGGAGGCCTGGGAGGCCGCCCGGGCCGAGATCCAGCGGGCCCGCAAGGGGCTCGCCCGGGTGATCCGCCGGTTCGCCCGGCGCGAGATCTCCCAGCAGGAGGCCGAGGCCGAGGTGGCCCGGATCGAGCGGCGGGTCGAGGCCGAGGTCCGGGAAACCCCGGAACCGCCGGGGCCGGCGGGCATGCCCCGCGAGGGGGACTGGGTGCGGATCAAAGGGGTGGGCCGGGAGGGCCGGGTGGTGGAGATCAAGGACGGCCAGGCCCTGGTCGATGTGGGGGGGCTTCGGGTCACGGCGTCCCCGGCGCAGTTGGAGCCGGCGGCCCCGTCCCGTCCCCGCCCGGCCGGGGGCGGGGTGCGGGTGCAGGCGCAGGCCCGGGGGAGGGGCGAGGTGGTGCTGGTGGGCTGCCGGGTGGAAGAGGCGCTGCGCCGGCTCGACCGGGCGATCGACGGAGCCGTCTTGGCCGGCCTGGGGGAGCTCAAGGTCGTCCACGGACGGGGCACCGGCGCCTTGCGCCGGGCGGTGCGAGAGGCCCTGGACGCCGACCCGCGGGTCGCGGGGTGGCGGGCCCTCGAAGGCGACGCGGCCACGGTGGCCGGGCTCTCCGGCCGCTGACCGGGCCGGCCCCCATCGGGAGCCCGGCCCCCCCGTGACCGGAGCCCGGAGCCGGATGTTCTCGACAGGCGACCGGAAACGGAAGTGACCCCATGCGCTTCGACGAAGGGACCCTCCAGGCGATCCGAGACCGCGTGTCCATGGTGGATCTGGTGGGTCGCTACGTGGAGCTCCGGCGAAGCGGGAAAAACTGGAAGGGGCTTTGTCCGTTCCATGACGAACGGACCCCGAGCTTCGTGGTGAACGACGAACGGGGGTTCTACCACTGCTTCGGGTGCGGGGCCGGGGGGGACCTCTTCCGGTTCGTCATGGAGATGGAGGGGCTGGGGTTCCCCGAGGCCGTGGAGCGGCTGGCCCGGGAGGCCGGGGTGCCCCTGGCCCGGGGGCCGGCCGAGTCCCGGCCGGCCCGGGACGAGAAGGCGCGGCTCCTGGCGGTTCTCGATCTGGCGGCCCGGTACTTCCGGTACCAGCTCACCTCGGGCCGGGCGGGGGAGCAGGCCCGGGCCTACCTGGAGCGAAGGGGCGTGGGGCCGGAGCTGGCCGAGAGGTTCGGCTTGGGATACGCGCCCAGGGGGTGGGATCCCCTGGCCCGGTTTCTGAAGAGCCGGGGGTGGGATCTGGGGGTGGCCGAGCGGGCCGGCCTGGTGCGGGCGAGGGAGGGCGGGGGCGTATACGACCGGTTCCGCGACCGGATCATGTTTCCGATCCACGACGCGTCGGGCCGGGTCGTGGGGTTCGGGGGGCGGGTCATCGGCGAGGGAGAGCCCAAGTACCTTAACGGGCCCGAGACCCCGGTGTTCCAAAAGCGGCGGCTCCTCTACGGGCTCTACCAGTCGGCCGAGGCCCTACGGCGCAACCGGGAGGCCTGGGTCGTGGAGGGGTACCTGGACGTGATCAGCCTCCACGGCCGGGGCCACGCCCGGGCCGTGGCCACCCTGGGCACCGCCCTGGGCCCGGAGCACCTCCGGGAACTCCGGCGCCGGGCCGACCGGGTGGTGCTTCTGTACGACGGCGACGAGGCCGGCCGACGGGCGGCGCTCCGGAGCCTCGACGTGTTCCTGGCCGAGGGGATGGACTGCCGGGCGGTGTTCCTGCCCCCCGGCCACGACCCCGACTCGTTTGTGCGGGAGAGCGGGGATCTCGAGTCCGAGGTGCGAAAGGCGCCGCCGCTTTTCGATCTCTTCCTCGAGGACGTCGTCCGGGGGACCGATCGGTCCTCGGTGCCGGCCCGGCTCCGGGCGGCCGACCGGGTGGGGGCGCTCCTGGCCAAGGTGGCCGACCCCTTGGCCCGGGACCTCTACGCCCGCCGGGCCGCCGAGGCCCTGGAGGTGGACGAGGCCCGGCTCCGGCAGCGGGCCCGAACGCGCGCCAAACGGGGGGACGAGCCGGCCGAGGGTCCGGCGCCCCCTGCGGAGGATCCCCTGGAGCGGGCCGTGGTGGCGTGCCTGGTGCACCGCCCCCGCACCCGGGAGCCGTTTCGGCAGGAGGGCATGGAGGAATGGCTCGCCCCGGGGCCGCTCCGGGACGCGGCGCGGTGGGT
Source organism: Deferrisoma palaeochoriense (assembly GCF_054656955.1). Taxonomy (NCBI): domain Bacteria; kingdom Pseudomonadati; phylum Thermodesulfobacteriota; class Deferrisomatia; order Deferrisomatales; family Deferrisomataceae; genus Deferrisoma; species Deferrisoma palaeochoriense. The sequence continues at coordinate 5,483 of NZ_BAAHXI010000043.1, read as the reverse complement.
GGCCGAGCAGGCCGAGGAGCTTCGGCTCACGGCGGCCCCCGAGGCCGTCCGGTCGCTCGTGGCGCGGCTCGCGGTGGAGGAGGGGGCGTTCCCCGAGTTCGGGGAGCTGGTGCGCCGGCTCCGGCTGCGGGCGGCCCGGCGCGAGGCGGCCCGGGTGCTCCGGCGGCTGCGGGCCGCCGAGAAGGCGGGAGACGCGGGTGCCGTCGAGACCTGCCTCCGCCGGAAGGCGGAGTTGGACCAGGAGATCGCCCGGCTGCAGGGGTAGGACGAGGCGTTTTTCGAAACACGCGACCGGAGAGCGGACGAACATGAGCAGAGGGTTTCGGCTCGAAGACTTCGAGGAGCTCATCGAGGAAGGGCGTGACCGGGGGTATGTGACCTACCGGGAACTCAACGACTTCCTGCCCGACGAGTACGTGGATCCCGAGGCGATCGACGACCTCATCATGACCCTGCGGGATCTCGACATCGAGGTCGTCGAGGAGGAGGCGGTCGAGGCCGCGTCCGAGGGAGGCGAGGAGTTCCAGGCCGAGGACTCCGAGGGGTCCAAGGACCTGGAGGCCAAGGAGGAGCCGGCCGAGGAAGAGGAGCGCGCCGACTACGAGGCCCTGTTCGAGCGCACCAACGACCCCGTGCGCATGTATCTGCGGGAGATGGGGTCGGTGTCGCTCCTGACCCGGGAGGGTGAGGTCGAGATCGCCAAGCGCATCGAGGCCGGGCTCAACGAGGCGTTCGAGGCGGCCTTTAGCGGCTCCCTGGCAGTGGAGGAGATTGTGGCCCTCGGGGAGAAGTTGCGCACCGGCGAGGTGAGCCTCCGGACGGTGATGGACCTGAGCGACGATCTGGAAGAGGCGGCGGAGGTCGAGGATGACGAGGGGGAGGAACCCGAGGAGCCCCGGGGGGAGCCCGGCGGGCCGGAGAGCCAGGTGGACCGGGTGCTGGCGGTGATCGAAACCCTGCGCAGCCTCGACCAGCGGCGTTCGGAACTGCGGGCCCGCCAGGCCGCGGGGGAGGACGTGGGGGCCGAGATCGCCTCGATCCAGAAGGAGATGGTGCGCCATTTCCGGTCCTTGGGGCTCAAGGACACCGTGGTGGACCAGATCGTCGAGCGGTACTTCGAGTTGGCCGACCGGGTCCGGGCCGCCGAGTCCCGGCTTCGGGCCATCGAGGCCGAGATCGGCATGACCCCCCAGGAGTTCCTGGCCCTGTGGGAGGGCAAGAGCCTCCGGGCCATCTGCGAGGAGATGGGCCGGAGGCCCGACCAGGTCAAGCGGCTGCGCAAGGAGATCCGGGGCCACCTCGACGCCATCCGGGAGGCGGAGGAGCGAACCGGGCTCACGCGAGACGCCCTGTTCGAGAAGGTCAAGGCCATCAAGTCGGGACAGCTGCGCGCCAAAATGGCGAAGACCGAGCTCATCGAGGCGAACCTCCGGCTCGTGGTGAGCATCGCCAAGAAGTACACGAACCGCGGCCTCCAGTTCCTCGACCTGATCCAGGAGGGCAACATCGGGCTCATGAAGGCCGTGGACAAGTTCGAGTACCAGCGGGGGTACAAATTCTCCACGTATGCCACCTGGTGGATCCGACAGGCCATCACCCGGGCCATCGCCGACCAGGCCCGCACGATCCGGGTGCCGGTGCACATGGTGGAAACGATCAACAAGCTCGTGCGCACAAGCCGCTACCTCGTCCAGGAGCTCGGCCGGGAGCCCAAACCCGAGGAGATCGCCGAGCGCATGGACATGAGCGTGGCCAAGGTGCGAAAGGTGCTGCGGATCGCCAAGGAGCCCATCAGCCTCGAAACCCCCATCGGGGACGAGGAAGACAGCCACCTGGGCGACTTCATCGAGGACAAGAACGCCGTGCTGCCCGACGAGGCGGCCGAGCACTCGAACCTCGCCGAGAAGACCCGGGAGGTCTTGGCCACCCTCACGCCCCGGGAGGAGAAGGTGCTCCGGATGCGGTTTGGCATCGACGAAAAATCGGACCACACCCTGGAGGAGGTGGGGCGGGACTTCGCGGTGACCCGGGAGCGGATCCGGCAGATCGAGGCCAAGGCGCTCCACAAGCTGCGCCACCCCACCCGCAGCCGCAAGCTCCGCACCTTCCTGAAGTAGTCGTCGGCCGCGCCCTGGGGCGGCGAAACCCTCCGCCGAGGGCCGAAGGCCGACCCTCCGAAAAAATCCCGCGGAGGCTCTTGCACCGCCCGAACCGGTGTGATAGCCTCCGCGTTCCCTTTTGGGGGAGACCGCTCCCCAACGGCTCCGCTGCCCGTCCGAGGCATGAGCCGCCGAGACAGCTCGCCGAACCGAACACGTTCGTCGACCGCAAAAGCGCTCCAACTGGAAGTGGTTGCTGCGCCGTGGGCCGCGCCTGAAGGGACCCGGGGCCGACGGCAGGTGCGTGTTTCGTTTTCGGGTTGGGCCCCCGAAACCGTCGAGGAGGTTCTGGATGCCCACGATCAACCAGCTCGTGCGTAAGGGCCGAAAGAAGGTGAAGAAGCGGACGGCGTCTCCGGCCCTGGAGTCCTGTCCCCAGAAGCGCGGGGTGTGCACCCGCGTCTACACGACCACGCCGAAGAAGCCCAACTCGGCCCTCCGGAAGGTTGCCCGTGTGCGGCTGACCACGGGCAAAGAGGTCACGGCCTACATCCCGGGGGAGGGGCACAACCTGCAGGAGCACTCGGTGGTGCTCATCCGGGGAGGCCGGGTCAAGGACCTTCCGGGCGTCCGGTATCACATCATCCGCGGTACGTTGGACGCCTCGGGCGTGGACAAGCGCCGGCAGGGGCGGTCCAAGTACGGCGCCAAGAAGCCCAAGTAGGAGTTGGCCATGGCGAAGAAGCGCAGTCGCTACGACCAGCCCGTGGCGCCGAAGCGCCCCAAGTACCGGCAGATCGCCGACCCGGTGTACGGCGACGAACTCCTCGGCAAGCTGATCAACAAGGTCATGCGCGACGGCAAGAAGAGCGTGGCCGAGAAGATCGTGTACGGGGCCCTGGAGGTCGTGGAGAGCAAGACGAACCAGAACGCCCTCGAGGTGTTCCACGCGGCGCTTCAGAACGTGAAGCCGATCGTGGAGGTGAAGTCCCGCCGGGTGGGCGGCGCCACCTACCAGGTGCCGGTGGAGGTCAACCCCCGCCGCCAGGTGAGTCTGGGGATCCGATGGCTCGTGGGCTACGCCCGGGCCCGGGGCGAGCGCACCATGCGCGAGCGCCTGGCCAACGAGATCCTTGACGCGTACCAGAACCGCGGGGGCGCCGTGAAGAAGCGCGAGGACACCCACCGGATGGCCGAGGCCAACAAGGCGTTTTCGCATCTCCGGTGGTAGGGGAGCTCCGGGCTCCCGTGTAGGAAAGGTGTCGTGCCCAGGCAGACCCCGATCGAGCGGTACAGGAACATCGGCATCGCGGCCCACATCGATGCGGGCAAGACGACCACGACCGAGCGGATCCTGTACTACACCGGGGTGAGCCACCGCCTCGGGGAGGTGCACGAAGGCACGGCGGTCATGGACTGGATGGAGCAGGAGCAGGAGCGCGGCATCACGATCACCGCGGCCGCGACCACCTGTTTCTGGCTCGGGCACCGGATTAACATCATCGACACCCCGGGGCACGTGGACTTCACCATCGAGGTGGAGCGGAGCCTGCGGGTCCTGGACGGGGTGGTCGCGGTGTTCTGCGCGGTGGGGGGGGTGGAGCCCCAGTCCGAGACGGTCTGGCGCCAGGCCGATCGGTATCGGGTCCCGCGGATCGCGTTCGTGAACAAAATGGACCGTCCCGGCGCGGATTTCGGCCGGGTGGTCCGGGAGCTCCGGGAGCGGCTCGGGGCAAACCCGATCCCGGTCCAGATCCCCTTGGGGCGCGAAGAGGGGTTCCGGGGGGTGGTGGACCTCGTCGGGTGGCGGGCCCGGATCTGGGACGACGAGAGCCTCGGCGAGCGCTACGAGGATCTGCCGATCCCCGAGGAGGTCCTGCCGGAGGCCCGGCGGATGCGCGAGCGGATGCTCGAGGCCCTGGCGGACGTGGACGAGGGGATCCTCTCGGCCTACGTCGGGGGGGGCGAGCTGGGGGAGGAGGTGATCCGGGCGGCCCTGCGAAGGGCCTGCGTAGGGCTCAAGGGAGTGCCGGTCCTGTGCGGGGCCGCGTTCCGGAACAAGGGCATCCAGCTCTTGCTCGACGCCATCGTCGAGTATCTGCCGAGCCCGGTGGACGTGCCGCCCTACGAGGGATCGGATCCCCGGACCGGCGAGCGGGTGGTGCGGCGAGCCAGCGACGACGAGCCGTTCGCGGCCCTGGCGTTCAAGGTGATGACCGACCCCTACGTGGGCCAGCTCACCTTCTTCCGGGTTTACTCGGGACAGATGCGGGCCGGCGGGTATGTCTACAACCCGCGCCTTGGCAAAAAGGAACGGATCGGCCGCATCCTCGAGATGCACGCCAACGAGCGCCGGGAGATCGACGGGGTGGCGGCCGGCGACATCGCCGCGGCGGTGGGGCTCCGGAACTCGGCCACGGGCGACACCCTGTGCGACCCGGCCGCTCCGGTGGTGCTCGAAGCCATCGAGGTGCCCACGCCGGTCATCTCGGTGGCGATCGAGCCCAAAAGCCAGGCCGACCAGGAGAAGCTCGGGGTGGCCCTGGCGAAGATTGCCGCGGAGGACCCGTCGTTTCGGGTCCGGGTGGACGAGGAAACGGGGCAGACGATCCTCTCGGGCATGGGGGAGCTCCACCTGGAGGTGATCGTCGACCGGCTGATGCGGGAGTTCCAGGTGGAGGCCAACGTGGGCCGGCCCATGGTGGCCTACCGCGAGGCCTTCCGGGGCCCGGCACGGGGGGAGGGACGGTTCGTCCGCCAGACCGGGGGCCGGGGCCAGTATGGCCACGTGGTCCTCGAGGTGGAACCCCTCGAGCCGGGGGACGGCTTCCGGTTCGAGAACCGCACCGTGGGCGGGGTCGTGCCGAGGGAGTACGTGCCGGCCGTGGAAAAGGGGGTCTCGGAGGCCCTCGATCGGGGGTTCCTCGCGGGCTACCCGGTGGTGGGGGTCCGGGTGGTCCTGGTGGACGGATCGTACCACCCGGTGGACAGCTCGGAGATCGCGTTCAAGATCGCGGCGTCCCAGGCCCTTCGGGACGCGGCCGAGCGGGCCGGGATCCGGATCCTGGAACCGGTGATGGCGGTCGAGGTGGTCGTGCCCGAGGAGTTCCTGGGCGACGTGATCGCCGACCTCAACGCGAGGCGGGGCAAGATTCTCGAGATGGATCAACGGGGCGGGGCCCGGCTGGTTCGGGCGGCGGTGCCCCTGGCGGAGATGTTCGGGTACGCCACGACCCTGCGGTCGAGAACCCAGGGACGGGCGACCTTCACGATGCAGTTCAGCCACTACCAGGAGGCCCCGGCGAAGGTCGCCGAGCAGGTGGTGGCCCGGGCCGTCTAGCCGGCGCCCGAGCGGCGCGCGAGACACGACAGCAGGAGGTTCAT
>NZ_BAAHXI010000042.1:0-35596 GCF_054656955.1 Deferrisoma palaeochoriense | reverse complement strand
CTCCCCCGTGCTCGGGGCTGAAGTACCAATCGCCATCTTTCATGAAGCCGCCCTTGTGACAGGGTATTGCGGCAGATGCTTGTTCCAAGTCTCGAGATTAAACACACCGCACCCGGCAACGATCTGCCGTTGCCATGCCCCAGATGCTGGCCCTTCTACCGGCAGTTTGCGTTTCAGTTCCTCTGTTCTAACCAATAGCATGGCCTCGTCCAGGCAGCTTCCGGCAACGAGCACAAAATAGACTATTGGCTTTGTATCCGCCCCCTCGGCCCATCGATAAATAAAGGAGTCCCGATATTTACGCACGAGATCATCGTCCTTACCGCCAGTTTGCAGCTCCTGAAGAAACGCTTTACTGGCGTCCGGATCAGCACGCGGATGATCAGGATCCTTGAACTCGATGAAAAGTACCCGGTCAGGCTCTTCCACAACGAAATCCACGGCCTTCATGCAATGCGAAAGGCCATGGTCGCGGTCGTCAAATTTTCTACCCTGGACGCCATGTGGTAGCGTGAGATCGAGAGTGCCTTCCCTGAGAACCGTCATTTTGCAATCTCTCCCAGACTCCGCTTGACTTCCCGGTTGTACAGATCAGCAAAGGTTTCAGCGATTGCGTTAGGGTGTATTTGCAGGTACTCTCTTGTAGAATGACATTGGATTTCGCCTGTATCTTCGTCTCTATACAGGGAATGGAAAAGGACCTTGTCAGCAGGCCGCTTGCGAAGGTCGATCTCTTTCAGGATCACATAATCATGGGTGGCCAGAAAGACCTGAACGCCCATCCTCTGGAGCTCGAGAAGGATCTCGATGAGCGGTCCAAACAGCTTCGGATTGAGGTTGGTTTCTGGTTCGTCCCAAAATAGAACGGATCCATTCAGCAGGGTTCCGTTCTGAATCAGGAGCCACAATAAGCCCAACTTGCGCATCCCCTCGGCAAGCAGCGTAAATTCAAGATTTCCTTGGCTGTTTCTAAGGAAGAACTCTTCGTCTTTGATCGTGACCTTGCCTTCGATGAGCTTCTGTAGATTCGTGAGAAGCTTTTTCCTCTCCCGATCCATGGGTCCGCGCAGTGCCGGACGGTAAGCCCTATCCAGAATGTCCGCGTAGATTTCCTCGAAATGGACTTCCCGTTGAGAATACAGGGAACGAAACCCAGGGGCACTCGAAAGCATTTCCTTGACCGGGATATAGACGCTCTCAATTGGCTGCGATGTCCATTCTTTTGCACCGTTAACAGTCGCTGAATCAGGGACGGTTGCATGATTCGAGAAGGAAACGCGTAGTTTAAGAGGATCACGGTGGATTTCCGCCGACCCACGCTTGCTACCTTGGCCGCGCTTGACCAAGCGTCCCAGAGCGCGCCCTGATGGGAGATAAACACGGATCAACTTCTCGGCGAAGTGATCCTGCGTTTTGCTGATAGAACAGGCGGCGTAGGCCACCTTCATCAGGTGCGTTTTGCCGGTTCCATTCGCACCGACAAGCACGTTGACCCCCGGACTTGGCTCAATGTCCAGCTTTTTGAAAGCTGTGAAATTCTCGAACTTTATTCTGGTGATTGTCATAATTCTCCTCCCATCCTCGTAAGCGCCTGGTCGTACCACATGAGGAGCTTGGGGTCTTCCTGGAGGACGTTCTCGGGGATCTTGCGGGCCACGGCGATGATGGTGTCGTAGTCCCGCTCCTGCCATGCCTTCTTGAAGCCGGCGCGGACGGCTTCGAGGCGGAACACCTTCAGGCGCCGCTGCTTGGACTCGCGGTACTCTTCAAATTCGCGCAACAACGCCCGCTCGCGCAATTTCTCCAGGTCGCCAGCCTTGTTGGGGTCGGGCACGTACCAGCGATCTTTCGCGCGAGCGATGAGCAATGAGGACTGCGTGGTGAGTTGCCCGTTCTCCTCCTTCGAACGGCCGGACTCCACTTCTTTCTGGATGATCTCCCGCAGGTCTGCGCTGCGCTTCATCCACGAAACAATCTGAGAAGGAATTGGCCCCTTGCCGTCGTAGCGCAGGAAGTTCTGCTCGAGCAGTTCTGAAAGTTCCAAAGGCCTTTCGTGCTTTTGCCAGCCGGCAATTTCCTTGAGGAACTGGGGATGGAGCTCCTGGAAGGTCTGCGGCTTCTTGGTGAGCTGCTGCTTGAGCCACTGGATGGCAGAGGCCTCGTCGGTGACGAAAAGTTCAAGCTGCAGAAGCTCCTTCACCTTCATGCGGTTCTTGTCGTACTCCGCCACCTGTTCGGGCAGGAAGTACATCCCGTCGCGCTCCGGAAAGCGCTGGGCGAGCCCGGCGTAGAACTCCGCCGCGGAGAGCGGCACCGTCACGCCACGCTGGACGTGGAAGGCCACCATGCGGTCGAAGAGCAGGTAGTTCTGCCGCTCGGCGATGACCTCTGCCTTGCCGTCCTTGGAGACGAACACCGGCAGTTGCTTCAGGTGTGTGCGGACGAAGTCCCAGACACCTTCCTCGGTGCCGGCGGTCAGCTTGAACCGTTCCTCAAGCCCGCTGTTGGGTTTGTAGGCAGAGATCACTAAGTCTTGTTTGACCGCCGTGCTGGTCACCTGGCGGTAAGATCCCTGCTGTTTGTCCAGAGTGCGCACATCCGCCACCACGAACCCTGCGGCCAGCATCGCTTCCTGGATGGCGTTCCAGACGGCGTTTCGGGAGTTATGAAAGACCACAGTCATCCAGCGGCCCGGCTTGAGAACCCGGGAGTACTCCTCGAAGCACCGCTGGATGAGATGCTGGTACTCCTGTAGCCCTTTCTTCTTGGCTTTGTCCACGATGGCTTCCGGGGTGGCGTTGGTAAGCACCCGGTGCCAGGATTCCACCAGGAAGTTCAGGTCGGCGTAGTAGATGTTCTCGCCGAAAGGCGGGTCGGTAAAGATGTAGTCGATTGTGTTGTCGGGCAGGTCGAGCCAAGCGGCGGTGGCCGTAGTGATGACGGAGCGTCCGGGTCGTGTTCTATGCCCGTGAAAAGCCTTTGTCAAACGACTGAGCTTTCCTTCGAGATTGTAAAACGGAGAGACTTCCGCAATTTGAGATGCAATGTAATACACCCCAGTCAACTGGCGATTTGTTTGAGAGAACGCCGTCGGCAGATAACGATTCAAAACGGACATCCCCCAAATAGCCTGCTCCACGAAAAACAACAACATGTGCCGCATGCGCTTGTCCGGCCAAGCTTGGGCTCTGCGCCACAGCGCCGCAAGAGCGTGGGCGGCGCGGGGGAGGAAGAAGTGATGGATGTGGGTGAATCCTTTTGGTTCGACTCGGGAACCGTGATACATCCGGTGAATTGGAAAGCGATTTACAGGGACATCTGCCGGAAAGGGCAATTTCTCAATCCGTTCAAGAACGTCGCGGTCACGTTCGTCAAGATGTTTCTCAAATCGCTGCTTGCCTACCCGATAGCTAATGAGTACAGGTACGTACTTGACCCGCTTCCAGGGTTTCCCTGAACCTGGATCAATACGGGATTCAAAAACACGATCCAGTTTCCTTTTGTCCAACTCCGCCCCGCAATGCGGGCAAGAGAAGACCTCCATTACCTTCTTTGTCACTGGGTCTAGAGCCTGTTCCAGAAACACCACCTCGCCCGCGCAGTCCGGACAGGTAAACACCTCGCTCCAGACGGTGTATTCGACGCGGCCCTTGGTCTTGCCGACGGTATGCAGAGTTTCGTACATCCAGCCGATCTCTTGCTCGACCTCGTCGAGGATCTGGCGCGCCGCGCGTTCAAATTCATCCACATCGAAGGGCAGGTTGTAGTTGGCGGCAATGAAAGTGGCGGCAGGCGCGAGATCGCCCAGCACCACACGGCGCGGGCCCCACTTGGGTTCATCCCGGCCTTCTGAAGCTTTGGGATCGCGCTCGTAGCCCTCAGGTGCGGAGCCGCACCATTGTGCTGCCACTCCGGTCATGCCGGAACCGCAGAACCCGTCCAAAACCACGTCGCCCGGCTCGGTGTAATGGAGGATGTAGGGCACGATGGCCAGATGCGGCACCTTGGTGTGGTAGGAGTGAGCTTTGTAGATCGGGTCCGTCTTCCCCATGCTCACATCGACCGCGAACGGCTCCTTGCTGTAGGGTATGTTCGGGTCGTAGGGCTTGCCGTAGTGCTTGATGAAATCCGCGATGAAGGGGTTCGGGCATGCCGTGTAATACGGTGGATCGGAGAGGTTCAGGATGTCTTCGATCTCACCGTGCGGGAAGCCCACCTCGTCCTTCCAGCGCTGGAGCAGGTCCTTGCTCGACTCGGCATGGCGCATGCGCTCCGCGAGCTCGCGGAGTCGCGCGTCATCCCCCATCGGCCATTTCTCGATGGATTTCATCCGGTCCACGGCGTCTTCCACCGTGGTGAAGGGCACACCGCCCAGCTTGGCATGGAGTTCCACCAGCCCTTCGCGCAGGAGGCGAAGGAAATGCTCCCGCCGCGCCTCGTCGCTTTTAAAGGTCATCCCAAGGCATTCCACGGGCCCCGAGGTTGACGTGAACCGCTCCTCGAACAGCTTCCCCGACCCCGGTTTTGCCGGAACGGTTTCCACGCGGAACAACTCTGGGTTTTGTAACCTTTTTTTCATTTGCGATCCCTTTTCCGAGGCGATGTTTGCGGTATTAGTGCCGATCCACAGGCGCTAGCGGCTCGTGTCCGCTCCTCAGAACGCGCTTTCTTCCACAAGCCCCATTTCCCGTAGGTACGGCGTTGGAACCACGGGGTCTCCCAACATGCTCTCATTCACCATGAAGTACAGCCGTTTCCGCGCTCGTGTCATGGCCACATAAAAGAGCCTTCTTTCCTGCTCCAGATCGTTTTCCGTTCTTGCCAGCGTTGACGGCCAGATCCCGTCGTTTGCGTCAAGCACGATAACGGTGTCGAACTCCTTGCCCTTCGCGCGCAGGGCGGTCATAAGGTGCAGCGGGAGCTTCCACTGGGAATCCTCCTCTTCGTCGGAGTCGTCTTCCGGCGGCACCCTCGCCAGGGTCGCGATGGCCTTGTCGATGTCTTGATAGAAAGCCGCGTAGTCGGCGCCGTACTGTTCGGCGAGTTCGGAGAGGTAGAGGAACGGTGGATCGGTGTAGAAGATGTCATCCAACGACTTCCCGTAATCTTTCTGGAGTCCCTCGAAATGCTCGCTCACCGCGTTGATCGCTTCCGCAACAGTCGTGGCCGATAGGAGCGCGGCGATCGCGTTCGCAAACATGGTGCTCATGCGGCCCCCTTCGTTCGATCCCTTCAGTGGGCCGCTGTAACGGAACAGGGCCGAGGTGGCGTCCGTGAGCGTCTGCGGCCGTTCCCGGTACAGGTAGCGCCGCAAGGCTTCCCGGTCTTTATTCGAAAGGGGATATCGCTTGATCTTGTCGCAAAGTTTCAGGACGTCCTGCACCGGATCGAGTCCGAAGATCCCTCCGTGCGCCGCGCGTCCCCGTATGGCGAGAATGTCCTTGAGTTCGTGGAAGGCGTTACTCAAGAAAACGTGCAGATCCTCTGCCGCGTAGAAGGGGATGTTCTCTCCGGCAAAGACGATCTGGTACGGGATGATCTGGCTCCGCTTTCGCCCGATCAGGGCCACGCTTCCGCCCTCGGGGCTGGCCAGGAGCGTTTTCACCAGGGCCACGGTATCCTCGATGGCATCCCGGATGTTCGGGAACCGCCGCATCTCGATGACCGCGTCCTCGGTTTTCGCGGGCCGCACCTCTTTTTCGACCCGCCGTTTGTTGTGGCGTATGAGCCGTTGCGACAACTCGACGATGTTTCGTGGTGATCGGTAGTTTGTTGCCAGAATACACGTCTGGTATGTCCCCCCAATATGCCGTTCTGGTTCGAGGATAAAATCCGGCGTTGCCCCCCTCCACTCGTAGATGGCCTGATCATCGTCGCCCACGATGGTCAGTTCCGCCTTGTTCAGCGCCTTGATCGCCTTCAGCAAATACAAATCCAACGGGTTGATGTCTTGGAACTCGTCGACAAGGATGTGGTGGTACCGCCCGCCGCCCAACGAAACCCGTCCCTCGGCCACATCGTTTTCGATGTAGATGCGGGCCCAATATTTTTGATCCTCGAGCGAGAACAGAGCAGACCGGTACAGCAGGTCACATGCCTTCTTCCAAAATGGGATAAAGTGCTCGTAGACCTCTTCTACGGCCGTCTTCTCGTTTTCCACCAACTCCATCTGGATGAACCGCTCGAAAACCCGCTCCAACTGGCTCTCCATGCCGCAGCCCAAAAGGTAGCGAAGGTGCCCGGTAAACTGGTCAAACCCGTCCATGCGGTCATGACGGAACCCCATGGATTTGAAGAAATCGACAAGATCCAAGATGTCTTGTCCGGCCCTCGCCTTCCTCCGCGGATCCTCGAGGAGTCGCTTGAGCCTGGGGTACTCCTGCCAGACCGGCTGGAGGACGTTCTGAATGCAGAAATAGCGGTCCTTGCTGCTCGTGATGAGCTTGGGGTGGGTGGCCCGGTTCTTGATCTCCCGAAAGCCCCAGGCGTTCAGCGTGGTCACCGTCACGAGGGGGGCCACGCCGGAAAATACGGGATCCGTCTTTAGGCGGTCGCGAAGCTCGTCTCGCGCCGCGCGGGTGAAGGTGAACACCAAGAACCGGGGCCTCACCTTGTCGGCCCGCTCGGCGAGAGCCCGGCAACGGTGAAGCAGCGAATGGGTCTTGCCGGAGCCCGCCGGCGCAAGAAGCCGGATCGAGCCCCCGTCAAGCGAACAAAACTGCCGCTGGCTCTCGTCGAGAAGCATCCGGCCCCCGAACCCCTCCTGAGATGGCCCCGCATATCCTCTTGTCATGGTCCCCTCCCCGCACGGTACGTCGTGTTACGCAAGGACAGTTTGCGTGGTTTCCCGGCGCACGGTCATGCCAGTACGATTCGCACCTTGCCAGGCTCATGCCCCTTGGTGAGTTCATCGAGGTATTCCTCGAAGCGCTTCTTCAATTCCACCGGCGTCGCGGGTGAGCCGCCTTTCAGAAGGGCTGCGCGCAGGTCCTCGGTGGTGACGGAAACCTTGACGAGCCCGGAGAGCACCTCTTGCACGGCTCGCACGAACTCGCGCGTGAGGGGTTCGGGCAACTCGCGAGTCCGGAGGAACTCATCCACCAGCGATCTCGCTTCGGGTTTCAGCAGGTCGAGGTTGCCCCGGGTCGTCGGATCTTCCAGGTTGGCAAGCAGTGTTTGGGTCCACTCCTCCACGAGAGCATCGAGTTCGTTTTCCAAAGCCTGCAGCAGGGCGGCCGCCGGCGCGGAGGGGGATTCGGCACCGGGCCGGAAGAAGCAGTGCGGACAGGTGGCCGAGGTTTCGAGGTCTTTGGGCGTGAGTCGCGCGCACAGCTTCAGCCGCGACAACCGGTTCTCAAAATCGGTGAGCTGCTGGCTGGGCATGAGCTCGATAGCGGCAATGTCTCGGAGAATCCGGAATCGATCATCGCGGAGCAGGGCGTCTTTCCTCGACTCCTCGGCCGGCCCCAGCCGGGCACGCCGGTGTAGGATCTGATAGGAGTCAATGTAGGCCTGTTTCAGCCGCAGCAGTTGCTGGCGGAACCGCGAGGTTTGCCGTTTCAGCTCGGCCGGGGTTGCGACCAGCTCGGCCAAACTCTCGAGAACGGTGTCCTTCGTCTGCTTGGCCTGCTCTACCCAGCCGTCGTTCTCGGCCATCGCCATCATGGCCTCGGACAGATAGGAGGCGATGGGGCCCAGCTCCGAGACAAGCGTTTTGAGCGCCGCCACGTGGGAGAGGGCTTCAATACCCTCTGCGTGCTCCTTCACCTCCTGTGCCTCGCACCGGAAGTTCTTCAGCTTGCCCGGCGTGGAGTAGGCCTGCAGGCTTTCCAGAAAGGTTTTGGCCCGATCGAGACGATCCCGGAGCCCGGCCATCGTTTGCTCGTCGAGCAGATTGCGGCCCCAAAGCACAACCCCCTGCTGCACGAACTGTTGGGCCAGAACGAGTTCCTCCACGGTCTTGGCAACGGCCTTCTGGAGTGCCTGGACGGGCTCGTCCTTCCCCTGGGTCACCAACTGCGCCTGGCCCGGAGGGAGGCTAAGTAGCTCAAACAGGGCCTTGATGCCCGCGATGTTCCAGTCTTTGGGCCGCTCGATGTGCTTGAATCGGACGAGTTCGTCCATCGGGGTCGCGGCGAGTTCGGGCAATCCCGTGGCATCAAACTTTTTGCCGGGAATCGAGAGCACCAGGTCGCCCGAGTAGACGAGCGCGGCCAGGACCACGACCGCCCATTCCGGCTCCAGGCGGAAGCCCTTCTCCGGTGCGAAGTACTCGACCCCGTAGACCTCGTGGATCAGCTCCGAACGGTTGACGACCTGGCCGTGTCCCTTCTGCCGTAGCACCTCGAGCACATATTGGGCGTATTTCGAGCGGGACGGATCCAGGCGTTCTCCGTCGAGGAGCTCTAACGCGTCGAGCACGGCTCTGGCCTGTTTGGTGCCGTGCTGGCCCGCGATGGCCCGAAGCGCGTCCCGCGCGGCCTGCTCCCGGTTTCGGCTCGTGATCAGCACGTCGAAACTCGGATACCCCCGTGCCTGATCCTCGAAGTGCGGCCCGAGGACCAGGCTGCTCACGGCGTTCACGAGGTCGCGGAAGTTGATGCGCTCGTCGGCGTGCAAGCCCGCCAGGGACCGGAGTGATTTTCCTTTGACCCATTCGGTCAGCGATTTCGTTCTTCCGCCGTGCGTGACCTCGAAGGCGTCGAACATGTGTTCCTGGAGCCAGCGCACCAACTCGCGGAGAAAGGTTTCTGCCTTGGCGGTGTACGTGGCCTTGGCGTGGCCGCTTGCGGTGCTCGCCAGATCGAGCGCCGCGGTGTAGGAGCGAAGCGCCGCTTCAAATTCTTCATCCATCTTCTTCAGGTGGAAAAAGACCTCGTCGTCTCTTTTTTCGTCGCGAAACGGCGGCGGATCAAAGGGCTGGATGAAGTAGATGTAAAAATCCCTCGGAGGAACCGCTGTCGATCGCTCGTTGGGCGCGCCAAAAAACAGGTAGCCCAATCTCGAGGCCTTTCGATCGAGCCACTCCAGCTCGTGTTCCCAAATCCGGTACCCCGTTACATACGTATAGTCCGAGCACTCCATTACCTGCTTGAGCGCTTCATAATAATACCTATCTAGGACCGTCCTATCGAGGCTCTCGGCACGCCTTTCAATAATGGCATCAAAATCGTCCGTCTTTTTGAGATCCAAATAATACTGCTGGTTGTCCCTGTTGAAGGACACAAACTGACCGCTCACGGTCTTATGAATCTCTCGGAGCACCGTCTCCACCTGGGACAACAAGTCATCCGAGGGATCTCCCCCCAACTCCTCGATGCCCGGCTGGTAGAGGCAGAGGGAGTCCCGCAACTCCCTGGCGGTGGCCCCGACGGGCGCATAGATGTCGCCCGTGGTGAGCCGGTGAACCGAGAGCGCGTGGATAATGCGGAGCGCCATGGGCTGGTACGCCGGCCGGGTGAAGGCCTGTTTCACCCGGGATTCCAGCACCTGGCTACAGTCGATCACCGCCTTGATGTCCGGCACGGCGCGGAAGGCGGGGTTCTCCCGCAGGGTCTCCCAGTAGCTGTCGTAGGCGATGAGACCGGGCCGGTCCTCCGGCACCTCTTGGTCGAGCAGCTTCTTCATCCCGAGCGACAGGGTTTTCAGGATTTCGCGCTTTTCGATCGCGGTCACGCGTTCGAACGTGTCGATGTAATCCGGGTGAACGGGGAAAAGGCGGACGAATTCTTCCAACCGCTCGTTCATCCGGTCATAGAATTTGGCGAACGGCGTCAGGTATTCGCGAATCCTCGCTTGCTGCTCGGGGGTCTTCTTCAGCAGCCGCTCCGCCACCACGAATTTGACGTCGCTCCTCGCGATCAAAAGCTGCTCGAACCGGTCCTTGACGCGCCGGATGCTGTCGGCCACGAAGGCGAACCGGGGGCTGTCGAAGATAGCCTCCTGCACGCCCGCCATGAAGCGGAAGCGCAGGTCTTTACAGACCTCGCCCACCTCACGGAGGAAGTTGAGGTCGAGAATGAGCTCCTGGTCCTTGCGGGTGCGCAGATAGTCCAGCAACTCGTCCACGACGAGAAGCAGGCCGTGGTCCGGATAGACCTGGTGGAACGCGGCCATCATCTCCTCGAACGCCCGCTTGTTGTTGGGGATCTGGCTGGCATCCGGGAAGGTGTAGGTCACGCCCATGGCAGCCAGGCGCTCCTCCAACTCACCGACGAGAATCTTCCGTAGCGACATGGTGGTGGCCCCGATCTCGGTGCGGACCACCTTGAACCTGCCGGCGATGGCGCCCGCTGCTTGGGCCACCTGCTCGTTTCCCACGGCGGAAACGAGTTCCGCGTTCTCGCAGATCGCGGAGATTACCGACATCAGGTGCGATTTACCGGTGCCGTAGTTGCCGACGATCAGCAGCCCCTTGTTATCGGCAGGCTGGTCGAACTGGAGCTGGGGGATCACAAGCCCGGTCAGCTTCTCGGCCATCTCGTCGGAGATGACATAGGTGCGGACCAGGGATCTCGCGCTTGCCGCCTCGTCGGCATCCCGTAGCTGGACGACGGACTCGATGGGCTCGAACTGGATCAGTTCCCCGTACTTCATGCTCCTCGCCTCCTTGAACGCTTCATTCGGACTCCGTCTGAACAACAAGCACGTCTTCCAGCGGATAGCGCCGCCACTCCGGATGTCCCGGCTCGGCATAGGTGAGGTGGCCCTCGGCCACGACGCCGCTCCATGCCCCCACCACGGTGCGGCTCCGCGACAGGCGCCGCAGCAGTTGCAGGGGATTTTGCTGCAACGACACGTCGAAGAGGATCTCCATGTTGTCAAAAAGGACGACATCCCCCGGCACTTCGTCGACGACCTTCCGAAGGATGTCCCGAAGCGCCAACGCCCGCTGCCGTGCCGTCAAATCCAGCATGCGACGCGAAAGTTCCAGGTTGACGTTGATGATCGGCGCCCCCGTTTTCCGGGACACAGTCTGGAGGACCCTCGTTTTTCCGCTCCCCGCGGGCCCCACCACCAAAACCAACCGATGGTAGAGTGCAAGAGCGACATCGATGGCCTCCAGCACCTTCTCGATCGGGATCATCGTTGGGCCACTCCGCTACATCCACTGGAGCGCATTCCGGCGGGCAGGCCGGACACACAAAAAAAGCCGCGCAGGCAAACACGCTGTTGCCTACATCGGCCTCGGTATCCTGGGCTGCCCGTTTCTCGTAAGCATGGAAACCCCCTCCCGTTTCTTCTTGCGTATAGTACGGTACGCGGGGTTCGTGGCACAACTTCGGCTTTCGCCGGAAGACCCACGCCGCACGGGAGGCGTTGCAACACTGTCGGGACCGGGAGACGCTCTTGCGGCTCCCTCCTCGGTGCCATTCTGGGGGCGCCCCACCCCGAAATCCCAAGCGAGCCTGCGGTCCGGGTGCCATTTCCTGAACCCCGTCTTCCCCGGGGACCCCGCGATTCGCACCCCGGCCGGCGCAGGGTTCGTCGCGGGCGCCCTCTGAACCCCGGGAGCCCCCCTTTCGATGGAGGATGAGACTTTCCCCTCGGCCGCGTGGGGCCCACGGAAACCGCTACCGGAAAAAAGAGGTTGCCTCCCGACGCGGCACGGATTCCCCGTCGGCGCGTCGTAGAAGGGCGATGGAAGCGACTTTGCGGATGACGTTCGCCGGGGTGCTACCCCCGCTCCGTGTAACGAAAGAGGTTTCACGCTACCGGTTCTTCGGAGGACGGGGCAACACCGGACGACGCGATGTCGGTCAGATCCTGTCCGGGGAAGGCACGTGACACACGCCGCACCGCACCGCCTCGGTGCCCTTTCCGCGCCCGGGAACCCGCGGCCCGACGGTTCGCCTGCGTGCCATTTCCTGGGCTCGACATCCCCCGCTTTCGGGGTGATCCGGTCGTCCGCCTGCCATTTCGGGGGCCCCGCCCCCCGTCTCGAGCCCGATAGGCGCCCTGTTGGACGGCCCGCGAAGAGGTACGCGCCCCCCACTCCTGCCCGCCTTTCGCCCCCCGGATGTCCATTCCGGGGGAACCGTTCCCGGGCCCGGAATCTACGATGAATCTACGTGCAAAAAGAAAGGGCCTAGCCCCGACGGCTAAGCCCTTGGTCTTATTGGCACGCCCGGAGGGATTCGAACCCCCGACCTACGGATTCGAAGTCCGGCGCTCTATCCAGCTGAGCTACGGGCGCGCGAAGGGCGCAATGCTCCCACGGGGGCCCGGGCGTGTCAAGACGCGCCAAAGGGCGTTGACCCTCGGCGCACTTTTGTTTACAAGGGTCGGTGGCCGCATTCAAAACCTTGGTTGGAGATCCGGAACATGCTCGGGAAAAAGCTCAGGGAGGCCCGGCGGGCCCGGGGGTACAGCCTGGAGGAGCTCGCGAGGCGCACGGGGTTTTCGAAGAGTTTCCTCTCGCAGATCGAGAACGACAAGAACTCCCCCTCGATCGCGAGCCTCAAGAAGATCACCCAGGCCCTGGGGGTGAGCATCGGCGACATGTTCACCGAGGACCGGGACGAGCAGGTGTACTTCCTGAAGCGCTCCGACCGGGTGCCCTACGAGGTGGTCAAGGACAAGGTGATTTTCGAGTTCGGGGCTTCGAAGGTGCCGAACCGGAAGATGGAGGTGATCTTTTTCACCCTGCTTCCGGGCGGGGAGAGCGAGGGCGAGTACTCCCACGAGGGGGAGGAGTTCGGCACCGTGCTCGAGGGCACCCTGCTGTTCGAGCTCGGGGGCAAGGAGTACCGCATGGAGCCCGGGGACTCGATCTATTTCACGTCGTCCATTCCCCACAGGTGGCGAAACCCCGGCCCCGACGTGATGCGGGCCATCTGGGTCATCACCCCGCCGAGCTTCTAGCCCATGGACATCTTCCAGCGCTCCATCCACTCCAACGTGAAGCAGGTGGACCCCGAGCACCTGCTGGTCACGAGCACGCTTCTCGACCTGGAGCACTCGTTCCACCTGGAGCTTCTGGTGCGTCTTCCCGACGGGGTGATCGAGGACGCCAAGGCCAACATGACCAAGGTACCCCTCACGCGCTGCCTCGCCGGGGCCGAGGGGGTGCGGGAGCTCGTAGGGCTCACGATCGGCCGGGGCATCGTCCGGGAGATCACGAAGCGGCTCGGCGGGCCCCGGGGGTGCGCCCACATGGTGGAGCTCATCACCGACGCCGTGCGGCTCGTGTCGATGATCCTGATCGGGGCCTCGGTCAACTACTGGGACGAGCTCAAAAAGACCATGTCCGAGGAGGAGATCGTGGCCCAGGGCAAGAAGCGGCTTCGGAACACCTGCCTCGTGTTCGCGGACGACTGACGGTGGAGACCAAGATCTACACCCTGGCGGAGGCGGTGGGGCTCTTTGTGCGGCCCGGCGACCGGGTGGTGATGGGCGCGGCCCTGGAGTCCTTGATCCCGTTCGCGGCCGGGAACGAGATCGTCCGGCAGGGCATCGGGGACCTCACGCTGATCGGGCCGATCTCCGACATGCTCTTCGACGTGCTGATCGGCGCCGGGTGCGCCGCCCGGGTGGAGGCGGCCTGGGTGGGGAACGTGATGATGGGCTCGGGGTATAACTTCCGCCGGGCCGTGGAACGGGGCGAACCCCGGCCGGTGGAGGTGGTGGACCACACGAACTTCACCCTCCAGACCGGGCTCAAGGCCGCCAGCATGGGGCTTCCGTACCTCCCCACCCGCACGGCCCTGGGGAGCTCCGTTCTGGAACGCAACCCGGGGCTCCGGCCCCACCGGTGCCCGTTCACCGGGGAGGCGCTGGTGGCGGTTGCGGCGATCGTGCCGGACGTGGCGATCCTCCACGTGCAGCGGGCCGACGCCCAGGGGAACGCCCACGCCTGGGGGAACCTGGGGGTCACCCAGGAGGCGGCGTTCGCGGCCGAACGGGTGATCGTGGTGGCCGAGGAGATCGTGCCGCCCTGGGTGATCGCGAGCGACCCCAACCGCACCCTGATCCCGGGCTTCCGGGTGAGCGCGGTGGTGGAGGCCCGGTGGGGCAGCCACCCTTCCCCCTGCCAGGGCTACGCGAACCGGGATCACGACTTTTACCGGGAGTACCACGCCGCGAGCCGCACCCGCGAAGGGTTCGAGGCCTGGCTGGAGGAGTGGGTGACCGGCGTGGCAGACCACGGCGCGTACGTGGACCGACTGCGGGCCCAGGGCCGCCTCGACCGGCTGCGGGTGGCGGACCACGCCTACTCGGTGGCCGCCGATTTCGGGTATTGAGGGCGGGGCGGCGGATCTTGCCCCTTGGGTTTTCGCGTTCCAGCTTCCCAGCTTCGTAGCCTTCGAGCAGCGGACCCGCCATGGCCGACTACACCCCCGGAGAACTCATGATCGCGCGGGCCGCCCGGGAGATCCGGGACGGGGAGCTCGTGTTCGTGGGCATGCGGTTGCCGCTGCTCGCGTTCCTGCTGGCCCGGTCCACCCACGCGCCCCGGGCCGTCGGGCTCTTCGAGAACGGGGTGCTCCGCGACACCCCCGCGGCCGACCCCCTGATCACCATGAGCGATCCCCCCAACCTCCGGGGCGCCCGCATGTGCATGGGCATGGAACCGGCGATGGGGCTCCTGCAGTCCGGCCGGGTGGATCTAGGGTTCATCGGGGGGGCCGAGATCGACCGGTTCGGCAACCTGAACACCACCGAGGTGGGCCCCGATACGGCCCCGGTTCGGCTGCCCGGCAGCGGGGGCGCCTGCGACATCGCCTGCATGGCCGGGCGGCTCGTGATCGTGATGAAGCACGAGCGCCGGCGGTTCGTGGAGCGGGTGCGCTATGTGACGAGCCCGGGGCACGGCGACGGCCGGGCCTGGCGCGAGGAGCAGGGGCTTCGGGGGGGCGGCCCCGCGGGCGTCATCACCGACAAATGCGTGTTCACATTTCACCCCCGCACCCGGGAGATGGTGGTTGCCTCGGTTCACCCCGGGGTGGATCCCGAGGAGGTCCGGGCGCTCACGGGCTGGCCCGTCGTGATCCCCGACCCCGTTCCCCGCACCCCGGAGCCCACGCCCGAGGACCTTGCGGTGATCCGGCGCTACGACCCAGAGGGATTTTGGAGCCGGTGACCGAAACGGTGCGCCGCCGGATGCTGGAGCTTCTGCGGGCCGGGCCGGCCACCGTGGCCGACCTGGCCCGAGCGCTTGGGCTCCGGGAGCCCGAGGCCGCCGAGCATCTCAGCCACGCCCTCCGGTCGCTTGCGCCCGGGGAGCGGGTCGTGGTGGAGCCCGCACGCTGCCGAGCCTGCGGGTTCTCGTTTCGCGACCGCACCCGATCCACCCGGCCGGGCCGGTGCCCTCGGTGCCGCGCCGAGCGGATCGCGCCGGCCCGGTACCGGGTAAAGGGACCCGGGGGGTGAGGGTCCGAAGGGGCCGCACCATGTTCGAACCCGCTTACGTCTCCGCCTGGCGGTCGGGCCGGCTGCACTCGGCCCTGCGGGCGGCCTATCAACGGCTCGCCGCCTGCGATCTTTGCCCCCGGCGCTGCGGGGTGAACCGGCTCCGGTGCGAAACCGGCGTGTGCCGCACCGGGCTCCACGCCAAGGTGGCCTCCGCCGGCCCCCACTTCGGGGAGGAGCGGCCCCTCGTGGGGTTCGGGGGCTCGGGCACGGTGTTCTTTTCGGAATGCAACCTGCGCTGCCGGTTCTGCCAGAACTGGGACATCTCCCAGGACGGCGAGGGCGCGATCACGCCGGCCCACCGGCTGGCCCGAACGTTCCTGTGGATCCAGGCCCAGGGCTGCCACAACGTGAACCTGGTGACTCCCTCCCATGTGGTGCCCCAGATCCTCGCGGGCCTCGCCATCGCGGTGCGCCGGGGCCTTCGGATCCCCCTGGTGTACAACACCAGCGGGTACGATAGCGTCGAAACCCTCCGGCTCCTGGACGGCGTGGTGGACATCTACATGCCGGACCTCAAATGGGTGGACCGGGCCGTGGGGGAGCGGCTCGCCGGCGCGGCCGACTACTGGGAGGCGGCCCGGGCCGCGGTAAGGGAGATGCACCGCCAGGTGGGGGACCTGGCCGTGGACGACCGGGGCATCGCGGTGCGGGGGCTTTTGGTGCGGCACCTCGTGCTCCCCGGGGGGCTCGCCGGCACCCGGGAGGTGATGCGGTTCCTGGCCCGGGAGATCTCGCCTCGCACCTACGTGAACGTGATGGCCCAGTACCGGCCCGTGGGCGAGGCCCACCGCCTCCCGCCCCTCGATCGCCGGCCGGCCCGGGCCGAGGTGATCGAAGCGGTGCGGATCGCCCGGGAGGAGGGGATCACCCGGCTCGATCGATGACGCGGCCTACGGCCGGCGGCAGGCGTCCCGCCGGCTCCCGGCGCAGCAGCATACCGCCAGGCAGGCGAGCACCGCGACCAGGGCCACCCAGGTGGCCGGATTCCAGCGGTCCGGCGTGTACCCGAACGCCCAGCCGGTGATCACCAGGGCCACGGCCAGCACCACGGCCAGACCCGACACCACCCGGCACGGCTTGGATTCCCAGAATCCCATGGTACCCTCCTTTCGGGCACGGCCGCTCGGCGGCTAGGCAGCCAAGCGGCCATACCCCGTTTCGCCCCAGGACGGAACGCGCGCGCCCGTCGCGGGTTGGGTCCTTGGTTCGCGCTTCCAAAAATAGCGTTCGGCCGCCGGGGCGCAACCCCCCGGCCGTCGCGCGCCGGGGCCCGGTCCCACGCCCCGGCCGCAGCGGATGCAAGCGTACTTGCGTCCTAACGTCCCAACGTTCGAACGTCCCAACGTCCCAACGGAACTCCCATGGAACTCTGGATCAAACAGGTCGCCCACTACGTGGCCCTCGCGGCCGAGGCGATGGCCGTGTTCTTCATCCTGGTCGGCATCGTGCAGGCCGTGGTGATCTACGTGCGGGGCGGGCTGTTCCGCCACCGGCACCACCGGGCCCTGTTCACCATGCGCCACGAACTCGGGCACAACCTCTCGCTCAGCCTCGAGTTCCTGATCGGGGCCGACGTGATGCGCACCGCGATCTCCCCGAACTGGCAGGACATCGGCCAACTCGCGGCCATCGTGGGGATCCGGACGCTTTTGAACTTCTTTCTGCACCAGGAACTCAAGGAGTCGGAGGGGAGGATCGTGCGGGAGTAGGCAGGGCAGGGCCCCAAAAGGAAAACCGCCCGGGCCGGCGCGCGCCGACCCGGGTGGTTCTTTGTGCGGAAAGGTGAGGGCCTACCCACCCAGGAGCGACCAGAGCACCCCGGCCGCGATGGCCGAACCGATGACCCCGGCCACGTTGGGCCCCATGGCGTGCATCAGCAGGAAGTTCGTCGGGTCCTCCTTGGCCCCCACCATCTGGGCCACCCGGGCTGAGTCGGGCACCGCGCTCACCCCGGCCGCCCCGATCAGGGGGTTGATCTTGTTCTTCGTGAACAGGTTCATGCCCTTCGCGAAGAGCACCCCGGCCGCCGTGGCCACGGCAAAGCTCGCGGCGCCCAGGGCGAAGATCTGGAGGCTCTGGGGGGTGAGGAAGGTCTCGGCCGAGGCGCTCGCGCCCACGCTCACCCCCAGGAGGATCGTAACGGTGTCGATGAAGGCCGACTTGGCCGTGTTGGAGAGCCGGTCGGTGACCCCGCTCTCCTTCAGGAGATTCCCGAAGAACAGCATGCCCAGCAGGATCACGGCGCCCGGGGCGATCAGGGTGCAGATCAGAAACGACGCGATGGGAAACAGGATCCGCTCGAGCCGCGAGGCGCTCTTGGCCGGGGCCATCTTGATCCGCCGCTCGTTCTTCGTGGTCAGGAGGTACATCACCGGCGGCTGGATCACGGGCACCAGGGCCATGTAGGAGTACGCCGCGATGGCCACCGGGGCGATGAGATGGGGCGCCAGCCGGGAGGCCAGGAAGATCGAGGTGGGCCCGTCGGCCCCGCCGATGATCCCGATGGACGCGGCCTCGGCCGGGGAGAACCCGAGCCAAAGCGCCCCGGCCAGGGTGGCGAAGATGCCGAACTGGGCCGCCGCCCCCAGGAGCACGAGCCGGGGATTGGCGATCAGGGACGAAAAGTCCGTGAGGGCCCCGATCCCGAGGAAAATGAGCGGGGGATAGAAGCCCTTGAGCACGCCCAGATAAAGGTAGTCCATGACCGCGCTCGGCCCCGCCGTGCCCGCCATGAACTCCTTGCTGATCAACTGGAACCCGGGGGGCAGCGGGATGTTGGCGATCAGGATCCCGAACCCGATGGGAATCAGAAGCAGGGGCTCGTAGTGCTTGCGGATCGCCAGATAGATGAACGTGAGCCCCACCGCCAGCATCAGCAGATGCCCGGGCGTGGCGTTCGCGAACCCGGTGCCCCCCAGGAATTTCTGAAGGAACCCGTCCACCCCTTCCATCAGCCGGCTCCGATCACCACGAGCACCTCGCCCACGCCCACATCCTGGCCCTTGGCCACCTTGACCTCCAGGACCTTACCGGCCACGTGGGCCTTGATCTCATTCTCCATCTTCATGGCCTCCATCACGACCACCGTGTCCCCCACCTCCACGGCGTCGCCCTCGGCCACGAGCACGTTGAGGATGTGGCCGGGCATGGGGGCCGTGATCACCTCGCCGCCCTCGGGGGCCGGCGCGGCCGCCGGGGCCGGTTTCGCCGGCTGGGGTTGCGGCGCGGGAGCCGGCTGGGAGGCGGGCTGGGCCGGGGCCGGGGGGGGCTGGGGCGCCGGGGCCGGCTGGGAGGCGGGCGCGGCCGCCGCCCCGCCGGGGATCTCCACGTCGTAGGTCACGCCGTTTACCACCACGGTGGCCCGGCCTCCGGCCAGGCTCCGGATCTCCACGGCGTAGGGCTGTCCGTTGATGACAAGATCGTAGCGGCTCATGAACACGTCCTCCAAAGGAAAGGGGAGCTCAACGGGGGCGGGGCCGGCGGCCCCAGGGGGTCACCGGTGGATCCGTTCCTGGCGCGCGGCCCGGCCGGCCATGGCCTCCAACCGGCCGGCGAGACCCCAGGACCGGATCGGCGCGGCAGAGGGGCCCGGTTCCGGGGCCGGGCGGGCCCGGTGGAGCGCAAGGGCCGCGGCGATGGCCGCGGCCACCTCGGGAGCGGGGGCCCCGCCGCCGCCCCGCAGGGCCAACGCCACGGCCACGGCCGCCGCGGTGCGGGTCCCCTCGTCGTCCGCCGCCGGCGGCTCCTCCCGGGGCACCGGCTCCACCCGGGGCGCGGGCGCCGGTGCCGTGGCCTTCGATTCCCGCCGGACCCGGCGCCCCTTGCCCTCGAGGCGGGCCGTGAACTCCTTGAAGTAGTGCATGTACACCGACAGCAGGAACAGGGCCACGAACACCACCCCCATCCCCACCGCGGTGGTTTGAACGGCGAAGGTCCACACGTCGGTCACGGCCGGCCCCCTAAAGCGGGATGTTCCCGTGCTTGCGCGGCGGGTTGGTGTCGCGCTTGTTGCGGCAGGCCTCGAGGCCCTGGATCACCCGGATCCTGAGGTCCTCGGGCAGGATCACCTCGTCGATGTACCCGAGCTCCGCGGCCTGGTAGGGGTTGGCGAACCGCTCGGTGTACTCGGCGATCTTCTCCTCCCGGGCCTTCTTGGGATCCTCGGCGTTCTGGATCTCCTTGCGGAAGATGATGTCCACCGCGCCCTGGGGCCCCATGACCGCGATCTCGGCCGTGGGGAAGGCGAGGTTCACGTCGCCCCGGAGGTGCTTGGAGCTCATCACGCAGTAGGCGCCGCCATAGGCCTTGCGGGTGATCACGGTGATCTTCGGCACCGTGGCCTCGGAGTAGGCGTAAATGAGCTTCGCCCCGTGCTTGATGATGCCCCGGTACTCCTGGTCGGTGCCGGGCAGGTAGCCGGGCACGTCCTCCAGGGTCACGATGGGGATGTTGAACGCGTCGCAGAACCGCACGAACCGGGCCCCCTTCATGGAGGCGTCGCAGTCGAGGCACCCGGCCAGGTGGGCCGGCTGGTTCGCCACGATGCCCACCACGGTTCCGCCCATCCGGGCGAACCCCACCACGATGTTGGGGGCGTAGTGGGCGTGGACCTCGAAGAAGTCCCCGTGGTCCACCATGGCCGTGATGATCGTCTTGATGTCGTAGCCCTTGTTGGGGTTGTCGGGCACCACCTCGTTGATCTCGGGGAGCTTCCGGTCGGCCGGATCGTCGGTGGGCACGAACGGCGGATCCTCCAGGTTGTTGGACGGCAGGAACGACAGGAGCCGCTTGATCTGGGCGATGCACTCCTTGTCGTCCGACGCGGCGAAATGGGCCACCCCGGAGCGCTGGTTGTGGGTCATGGCCCCGCCCAGGGCGTCCATGGTCACGTCCTCGTTGGTGACCGCCTTGATCACCCGGGGGCCCGTGATGAACATGTGGCTCGTGCCCTCCACCATGAAGATGAAATCCGTGAGCGCCGGGCTGTACACCGCGCCGCCGGCGCAGGTGCCCATGATGGCCGAGATCTGGGGGATCACCCCGGAGCTCATTACGTTGCGGTGGAAGATGTTGGCGTAGCCCGCGAGGCTCTGGACCCCCTCCTGGATCCGGGCGCCCCCCGAATCGTTCAGGCCCACCACCGGCGCGCCGTTCTTCAGCGCCATGTCCATGATCTTGCAGATCTTGTTGGACATGGTGAGCGACAGGCTCCCCCCGAACACCGTGAAGTCCTGGGCGTAGGCGTACACCAGGCGGCCGTCCACCTTGCCGTACCCGGTGACCACCCCGTCCCCGAGGATCTTCGTCTTCTCCATGCCGAAGTTCGTGCACTGGTGAGTGACGAACTTGTCCACCTCCACGAACGTCCCCGGGTCAAAGAGGAGCGCCAGCCGTTCCCGGGCCGTGAGCTTGCCCTGGGCGTGGTGCTTGGCGATCCGCTCCTCCCCGCCGCCGGCCTCGGCCTCCCGGTTCTTCTGGGCCAGAAGTTCGAATTTTTCCTGCAGGCTCATCCGAGGTCCTCCTCTCGCACGTCAACGCAAACCCGGGCGGCCGGGCCGCCCGGGACTGGGATCACGGGGTCTTGGCCAGCGGCTACCCGATCGTCACGAGCACGTCGCCCTTGGCCACGTTGTCGCCCTTGGCGCACCGCACCTCCTGGACCACGCCGTCGGCCGGGGCCTCGAGGGCGTTCTCCATCTTCATGGCCTCGAGGATCACCACGACGTCGCCGGCCTTCACCGGATCGCCGGGACCCACGAGCACGTCCACGATCATGCCCGGCATCGGGGCCTCCAGGGCGGCCTTGGCCCCCGCGGCCGAAGCCGCGGGTTTGGGGGCCTCGGCCGCCGCCGGGGCGGGCTGGGCCGGTGTCGGCTGGGGCGCCGCCGGCTGGGCCGCGGGGGGCGCGGGGGCCACCGAGGTCACCACCGGCGGGGCGCCCGCCGGGGCCTCCACCGCCACCTCGAACAGCTCCCCGTCCACGTACACCTTGTAGGTGCGGGCGTCCGCCGGCGGCTCGGCCTTGGGCTTCTCCACCAGTTCGCCGGCCAGGGCCTTGCGGCACAGCTCCTCCTCGCGCTTGGCATCCTCGAGGGTGCGCGGCTTCCACTCCTCGGGGGCGGGCTCCAGCCCGTATTTCACCCGGAGGAACCGCTTCCCCGTGGTCGGGAACAGGGTGTAGAGCAGGAGGTCCTTGCGGTCCTTGGCCAGGTCGCCCACCTCGGCCTTCGCCTTTTCGAGCTCCGGCTCCAGGATGTCGGCCGGCCGGCAGGTGATGGGCTCCTCGCCCCGGGGGTACCCCTTGAGGGCCAGCTTCCGGAGTTCCGGGTTGATCTCGGCCGGGGGCCGGCCGTAAAGCCCGTAGCAGTAGTCCTTCACCTGGCCCGAGATCATCTTGTAGCGCTCCTCCAGGGAACCGTCGGGGTTCCCGAAGAGCACGTTCTGGACGGCCTGCACCCCGACGATCTGGCTCGTGGGGGTCACCAGCGGCGGGTAACCCAGGTCCTTGCGCACCCGGGGCAGTTCCCGGAACACGTCGTTCAGGCGGTCCTCGGCGCCGGCCTGGCGCAACTGGTTCACCAGGTTCGAGAGCATGCCGCCCGGCACCTGGTGAAGGAGCACCCCGATGTCCACCACGGAGAGCCGCGTGGTGTCCAGGAGGTGGCGGTATTTCGGCCCGATCCGCTCCAGGTACTCGGCCACCTCGTTCAGGCGGTCCAGGTCGAGCCCGGTGTCCCGGGGCGTGCCCTGGAGCATCATCACAATGGGCTCCACTGCCGGGTGGCTCGACCGGTTCGCGAAGGGGGCCGAACAGGTGTCGAGGATGTCGACGCCCGCGTCGATGGCCCGCTGGAAGGTGTATTCGGCGAGGCCCGAGGTGGTGTGGCAGTGGAGCTCCACCGGCAGCTTGGTGGCCTTCTTGATGGCCTTGATCAGATCGTAGGCGTCGTCGGGCGCCAGCAGCCCCGCCATGTCCTTGATGCAGATGGAATCGGCCCCCATCGAGGCGAAGGTCTTCGCCTTCTCCACCCAGTACTCCAGGGTGAAGATGGGCCCGCCCATCTTGCGCTCGGTCACGGTGTAGGAGAGCGCCGCCTGGAAGTGCATGCCGTTTCGCTTGATGGCCCGGGCCGCGGTTTCGAAGTTGCGCTCGTCGTTTAGGGCGTCGAACACCCGGAAGATCTCGATCCCGGCGTCGCATGCCTCGTCGACGAACGCCTCGACCACGTCGTCGGCGTAGTTCCGGTATCCCACGAGGTTCTGGCCCCGCAGGAGCATCTGGAACTTGACCTCCTTGGGGATGTAGCGCCGGAGGCGCCGGGGCCGCTCCCAGGGGTCCTCGCCCAGGAACCGGTGCATCACGTCGAAGGTGGCCCCGCCCCACACCTCCAGGGCATGGTAGCCCACCTTGCCCACGGTCTCGGCGATGGCCTCCATGTCCTCGGTGCGCATGCGGGTGGCGAGCAGGCTCTGGTGGCCGTCGCGGAAGGTGAGGTCGGTAATCTTGAGCGGGTTGGGCTTCTTGGACATGGCAGACTCCTTCCCCTCGAAACGATCAGGTGATGTGCGAACGGGTCAACCGAGGCGAACTACGCGGCGCTGCCACAGGGTGCGGAACAGCATGGTGTCGTGGCGGCCGGCGAGCGCCCAGGCCGAAGGCGCGGGCCCCGGGGCCGGGGCGGCCGGAACCGCTGAGTCCGGGGCCGCGGCGGCGGCCGCGGCCTGCGCCTCGGCTAGGAACTCCATCACCCCGGCCACGGCGGCCGCGATCTTTTTCGCGCGAATCGGGTCCATCGCCTCCTCCAAGGGTTCCTCGAAACTTCCGTCCACGGTCTCCGGTCCCGTGATCCAGACGGCCGCGGCCCACCGTGTGGCCGAGGCGGCGGTTACTGCCCTTGCGAACAGGCCACTGGCTGCGCACCTACCGGAATTTCCAAGCCACTTGCTGCTAGTACGCCGGGGGGCAAAACCCTCTGCGATTCCAGCGTCTCAGCTCGTCCCACCCTATCGGAGCCGCCAGCGTGTCAGGGGCCGGAATCCATAAGGCAGATGTCAGAGCGCCCTATCCTCTGTTGTCCTCTGGCTTCGGACACCTGGCACGGTCAAGCCCCCTTGGCCAGGACGGCCAGCACCCTTGCCGGGCGATCCCCCCGGGCCAACAACCGGTGCCGGAGATGGGAGTCGAAATACACGCAGTCCCCCTCCCGCAACACGATCCGCTCGTCTTCCAACAGGAGTTCGGTTTCCCCTTCCAGCACCAGCAGGAACTCCTGGCCCTCGTGGCAGTACTGGCTTTCGTCCTGCCGGGTGGCCGGATCCACGTGGAGCAAAAACGGCTCCATCAGCTTGTCGCGTTTGTGAAACGTGAGGGCCTGGTAGATGTAGCCGTGCTTCCCTCCGGTGCGGGAAATCACCTGGCTCACCACCGGGCGCTCCTCGCGGCGGACCACCTCGTAGGGCACCTCCGGGCCTTCGTCCCGGAAGAAGTACCCCATGCTCACCCCAAGCACCCGGGCGATCCGCGAGAGGGTCGCCAACGGGGGCGAAACGTTGTTGTTCTCGATCTGGGAGATCAGGGCGGGGCTAAACCCGGTCTCGTCGGCCACGTCCTGGAGGGTTTTGCCCCTCTCCAGGCGCAACCGCTTGATCTTCGCCCCGATGTTGAACTCTTCCGCACCGGCCTCCCCTGCGGCCGCCCGTCGGCGGCTCCTCCGGCGCCCCGGTCTGCCGGCGACGGCGGCCTTTCGCACCGCGGGGCGGGTCTCGGAGGTTTCGTCTGCCAACGGTTGCCCTCTCCAAAGGCACGCCGCCCGGGGCGGCGGTTCTCAACGGCGGTTTACCGGCCGCGGCATTCTAGGGGCCGGGTTTGGGCGAGGTCAAGCGGCTTTATGCTCCCTTAAAAATTTCAGTATGACTAAAATCCCCAGGCGCAAAAAGGCCCGCCGGGTCGCGGCGGGCCCCGAGGGAGCACACAGGCCGGGCTGTCTACAGGCCCTGCCCCACGTCAAACCCGAGGCGGGCCGAGAGCTTCTTGCCGGCGTCCAGGGCAAGCGGGATCAGCTCCTCCTGGAGGCGCTCGTCGGTAAACCGGTACGCGGGACCCGAGATGGAAAGCCCCGCCACCACCCGCCGGGTGTAGTCCCGCACGGGCACCCCCACACAGCGGATCCCCTCGTCGAACTCCTCGTCGTCCAGGGCGTATCCCTGCTCCCGGATCTTCTCGAGTTCCTGGAGGAACTCCTCCCGGTCCGTGATGGTGTTGCGGGTGTAGCGCTTGAACTGGAGTTCTCCGAGGATCCGTTCGATCTCGTCGGCCGACTCGAACGCGATCTGGGCCTTGCCGACGGCCGAGCAGTACACCGGCAGGCCCACGCCCACCCGGCTCACCACCCGCACCGGGTGCCGGGCCTCGACCACGTCCACGTATACGACCCGGTCGTCCCGGATGAGACCCAGGTAGGCGGTTTCGTTGCACTTCTCGACGATCTCCTCGAGGATCGGCCGGGCCATTTTCAAAAGGCCCATGTGCTTGATGAACACCTGGCCGAGCTCGAGGACCTTGAGGCCCAACCGGTAGTTACCGGTCACCTTGTTCTGCTCGATGTACCCCCGGCTCTCCAAGGTGGCCAGCAGCCGGAATACGTTGTTCTTGTGGAGCCCGAGGCGCTTCGAGAGTTCGGTCACCCCGAGCTCGGTCTCCTCCCCCCGGAACTCCTCCAGAAGGTCGAGCGCGTTGGTAACGGACTGGATGATATAGCTGGACTTTTTTCTCCTAGCCACGGTAATCCCTGTGCCTGCCCCGCCGGGGCCGTAAGAAAAGACGGAACCTATCCTTGTGAAGAGTCGCTCATTGTAGCCACGCCCCCTTGCGGGGTCAAGCGCCAAACACCCCCGAGAAAAGCAAAACACCACCGATCCGGTTTGGATCGGCGTTTTCATCCCAATGGTTCGCCACGAATCGTAGGCGCCAAAACCGCAACGCCGTTCGCCCCCTCAAATTGGGTGCCAGAATAAAATCTTGTTATGCATCCGTCAAGGCAGGGGGACCGGTTTTTCCGCCCTAGGCGCAAAAAGGGCCGGCCCCGGGGGCCGGCCCTTCCGCTGCGCGGCGCCGGTTGCTCACATGTGGGGCAGGAGCGGGGCGATCACGAGGCTCACCACGCTCATCAGCTTGATCAAGATGTTCATCGAGGGCCCGGAGGTGTCCTTGAAGGGGTCGCCGACGGTGTCGCCCACCACGGCGGCCTTGTGGGCGTCGGAGCCCTTGCCGCCCAGGGCGCCCTTCTCGATGTACTTCTTCGCGTTGTCCCAGGCACCGCCGGCGTTGGCCATGAAGAGCGCCAGCAGCACGCCGGTCACGGTGGCACCGGCCAGGAGCCCGCCCAGGGCCTCGGCGCCGAGCACGAAGCCCACCACCACCGGCACGATCACCGCGGTGAGGCCCGGCACGATCATCTTCCGCAGGGCCGCCTGGGTCGAGATCGCCACGCAGGTGGCCGTGTCGGGCTTGGCCGTGCCCTCCATCAGGCCCGGGATCTCCCGGAACTGCCGGCGGACCTCGTTCACCATGTCGTAGGCCGCGTCGCCCACCGCGGTCATGGTCATGGCACCCACCAGGAACGGGATGATGCCGCCGATCAGCATGCCGATAACGGTGTTGGGGTCGGTCAGGTTGATCTCGGCGAGCCCGGCGGCCGAGGAGTACGCCGCGAACAGGGCCAGCGCGGTCAGCGCGGCCGAGCCGATGGCAAAGCCCTTCCCGATGGCGGCCGTGGTGTTGCCCTGGGCGTCCAGGGTGTCGGTCACCTCACGCACCTCGGGACCGAGCTCGGCCATCTCGGAGATCCCCCCGGCGTTATCGGCGATGGGGCCGTAAGCGTCCACGCTCATCGTCACGCCCACCGTGGACAGCATGCCCACCGCGGCCACGCCGATGCCGTAGAGCCCGGCCAGGTGGTACGAGCCGAAGATCGCCGCCGCGATGAAGAGCACGGGAATCGCGCAACTCTCCATGCCCACGGCGAGCCCGGTGATGATGTTCGTGGCCGGGCCGGTCTGGGAGGCCTCGGCGATCCGCACGATGGGCTTCGCGGCCGTGTAGTACTCGGTCACGAGCCCGATGGCGATGCCGGCGACGAGCCCGAACACCACGGCGTAGAACACGCCGATGGGCAGCCCGAGCTTGTTCGCGATGGCGTAGGCCCCGATCACCAGGAGGATGGCCGACACGAAGGTCACGTTCCGCAGGGCCTTGGCCGGACCCTGGTTCTCCAGGACCTTCATGGACACCACGCCGATCACGCTGGCCACGAGGCCGGCCATGATCACCAGAAGCGGGTAGGCCATGTAAGCGAGCTTCTCGGTGGCCGGGATCACCGAACTGGTGGCCGCGATCGCGATGGTGGCCACCACCGAACCCACGTACGACTCGAAGATGTCGGCGCCCATGCCGGCCGTGTCGCCCACGTTGTCGCCCACGTTGTCGGCGATGGTGGCCGGGTTACGCGGGTCGTCCTCGGGGATGCCGGCCTCGACCTTGCCCACCAGGTCGGCGCCCACGTCGGCGGCCTTGGTGTAGATGCCGCCGCCCACACGGGCGAAGAGCGCGATCGACGAGGCACCCATGGCGAACCCGTTGATGTACTGGGCGCTCTCGGGGTCGCCGAACACGTAGAAAGCCACGCCAAGGCCCAGGAGCCCCAGGCTCGCCACCGAAAGCCCCATCACGGCGCCGCCCGAGAACGCCATGTAGAGGGCCTTGCCCATGCCGGCGTCCTTGGCCGCGGCCGATGTCCGCACGTTCGCCCGGGTGGCGGCCTTCATGCCGAAAAATCCGGCGGCCAGGGAGCACACCGCCCCGCCCAGGAACGCCCAGGCGGTCATGGGCGCGATCTTCCAGAACAGGAGCAAGAACACGACGGCGATGAAGATGACGAGGATCTTGTACTCGCTCTGCAGGAACGCCATGGCCCCCTCGTGGATCAGGTCGGCGATCTCCTGCATGCGCTCGTTCCCGGCGGGCTGGTTTTTGATCCACGAGTAGATCAAGGCGGCCACGATCAACCCGCCGATGCCCACAAGGGGCGCGTACACGGTCCAACTGCTCAGGTTTTCCATGTTTCCCTCCCTTCCGAAAAAAAGGTTAGGTGTGGAACCGGTTCATGGCCCGCAAAGGCCCTTCCCCAATGATATGGAAAACGGCGTCGGCGGCTCTCGCCCGGATCGCCGGAATCTCCACGGCCTCGTCGGCCGAAAACGGGCTCAACACGTAGTCGGCCGCGTCCCCCTTGCCCTGGGGCCGGCCGATCCCCACCTTCACCCGCACGAACTCCCCCGTGCCAAGCACGGCCAAAATCGAGCGGATGCCGTTGTGCCCCCCGTGCCCCCCCCGTACCCGGATCCGGATCGCGCCGAAAGGGAGATCCAGATCGTCGTGGACCACGATCAGCCGCTCGAGCTCCACCCCGAACCGGTCCACCAGCCGGCCCACGGCCTCCCCGCTCCGGTTCATGTAGGTCTGGGGCTTCGCGAGGACTACGGGCTGCCCCGCCAGCCGCCCCTCGGCCACCCGGGCCCGGCAGGCGTCCCGCCACCGGCCGGCGCGGGCGCGCCCGGCCAGTTCGTCCGCCACCTGGAACCCGATGTTGTGGCGGGTGTCCTCGTACTCCGGGCCCGGGTTTCCGAGCCCCACCACGAGGAAGGGACCCACGGACCGGCCCCGGGGCTAGGCCTCGGCCTCGGCCGTCTCCTCCTCGGCCTCCTCCTCGCCCTCTTCGGCGTAACCCGAGGGGGCCACGATCACGCACACGGCGAGCTCCGGGCTCGTCAGGATCCGCACCCCTTCCGGCGGGGTGAGGTCCCTCACGTGCACCGACTCGCCGGGTTTGAGCTCGGTCACGTCCAGCGTGATCGCGTCCGGCAGGTCGTCGGGCTTGCAGGCCACCCGGAGCTCCCGGCGCACCACCTGAAGGATCCCGCCCAGTTTCACGCCGATGGGGGTGCCCTCCAGATGGACCGGCACGGTGGCGTGGATGACCCGGTCCGGGTCGAGCTTGTAAAAGTCCGCGTGGATGAACCGGCGCTTCACCGGATCCACCTGGAGGTCCTTCACGATCACCCGGGCCCCCTCCAGGTCAGGATCGCTGCTCCTCAGGCGCAGGAACACGTTGCGCTCGGCCGGGGTGCGCAGGGCCCTCACCAGGTCCTGCTCCCGGAACGTCACCATCTTGGGCGCCATCTCGGGGCCGTACACCACCCCGGGGGTGCGGCCCGCGGCCCGGAGCTTGCGGGCCACGCCCTTCCCCACGCCCTCCTTGGGCTCCACCGAAAACTCGACTTCCGCGTGCATGGTTCTTCTTCCTTTCCGAGAACGTCTCGAGGCTAAACGAATAGGGAACTCACCGACCCGCACTCCGTGATCCGGCGGATCGCCTCGGCGAGCAACCCGGACACGGTGACGGCGTGGATCTTGCCGCTCTCCCTCGCCCGGGCGCTCAGGGGAATCGTGTCGGTCACCACCACCTGCTCGAGCGGTGAGTCCACGATCCGGTCCACGGCCGGACCGGACAGCACCGGATGGGTGGCCGCGGCGAACACGCGGCGGGCCCCATTTTCCTTGAGAGCCCGTGCCGCGTTGGTCAGGGTGCCGGCGGTGTCGATCATGTCGTCAAGGAGAAGGGCGTCCCGGCCCTCCACCTCGCCGATGATGTGCATCACCTCGCTGACGTTCGCCTTCTCCCGCCGCTTGTCGATGATGGCCAACCCCGCGTCGAGCCGTTTCGCGAAGGCCCGGGCCCGCTCCACGCCCCCGGCGTCGGGGCTCACGACCACGAGGTCATCCCCCGGCAACCGCCGCCGGAACTCCTCGAGGAGCACCGGCGTCGCGTAGAGGTTGTCGACCGGGATGTCGAAAAACCCCTGGATCTGGCCCGCGTGGAGATCCACGGTGAGGATCCGGTCGGCTCCCGCCACCGTGATGAGATCGGCTACCAGCTTCGCCGTGATCGGCACCCGGGGGTTCACTTTCCGGTCCTGCCGGGCATACCCGTAGTAGGGCATGACCACCGAGATGGAGCCCGCGCTGGCGCGCTTCAGGGCGTCCATCATGACCAGGAGC
This sequence comes from Deferrisoma palaeochoriense, assembly GCF_054656955.1. Lineage (NCBI taxonomy): Bacteria > Pseudomonadati > Thermodesulfobacteriota > Deferrisomatia > Deferrisomatales > Deferrisomataceae > Deferrisoma > Deferrisoma palaeochoriense. The sequence continues at coordinate 6,066 of NZ_BAAHXI010000042.1, read as the reverse complement.
TCCATGAGGTGGTCGTTCACGGGCGGGCAGGTGGGCTGGATCACGAAGACGTCCCAGCCGCGGACGCTCTCCTCGATCTCCACCGCCACCTCGCCGTCGCTGAACCGGCGCACCACGGCGCGGCCCAGAGGGAGCCCGAGCCTTCGGCAGATGGCCTCGGCCAGCGGCCGGTTCGCGTTTCCGGTGAACACCCGAACGTTGTGCATGTAATCGTACCGACGAAAGACCCGGCAGCCCGAGCGGCGGCCGGGAGGCTCCAAACCTGGCTGGGGCGGCAGGATTCGAACCTGCGAATGCCGGAATCAAAATCCGGTGCCTTACCGCTTGGCGACGCCCCAACGGCTACCGATTGCGATGAGCGCCCGATCCCCGCTCGCCCCGGAACGGAAACTCGCCCGGCCCCAGGGTGCGCACGAGTCGCGCCGTCCACCCCCGGGCCGCCGCCCGGGGCGCGACCTCGGCGTGGAGCGCTTCGGCGCTCCGCCGGTCCGGCAGAAGGCCGAACACGGCCGACCCCGATCCCGTCATGGCCGCCGCCGGGGCGCCGGCCAACAGGTCCAGGGCCTCCCCCACCTCGGGGCACTCCGCCCGGGCAAAGGGTTCGAGGTCGTTGCGCACCTCACCCCGTACCCCCCGGAAAGTGAGGTGCGCTATCCTAGGGGCGGCCCTACGGGAAGTCAAGCCCTTGGAAAACCGAGAAAACACCCGGGCCGTCGAAAGATTCACGCCGGGCCACACCACCACGAGCCACAGTTCCCCGGGCCCGATCGGCGACACACGTTCCCCCACCCCCTCCACCCACGCCGGGCCTCGCGCGAAAAAAAACGGCACGTCCGCGCCCACGGCGAACGCCGCCCGGCTCCGCTCGGTGGGGGTCAACGGCCGATCGAACAGGCGCTCGAGCCCCAGGATCACGGCGGCGGCGTCGCTCGAGCCCCCGCCGAGCCCCGCCCCGGCCGGGATGGACTTCTCGAGGCCGATCCGGACGCCGGCGGCCACACCCGTGACCCCGAAATAGTACCGGGCGGCGCGCACGCAGAGGTTCTCCCCGGCCCCCGGCCCCTGGCCGGCCATCTCCACCCGGCCCGGCTCGTCCACGGGTTCGAGCCACAGGTCGTCGAACCACGAGACCGGGGCCATCAGCATCCGCAGATCGTGGTACCCGTCGGGCCGGCGGCCCAGGACCTCGAGGACGAGGTTCACCTTGGCCGGGGCCCGAAGCTCAAGGCGGTAAGGCATCGGTGTCCTCCCCGCGCGGGGGCGGGGCCGCGGGGCGGCAAAGGAAAAGGGCCTGGGTCCGGCGAAGACCCAAGCCCTTGGTCGAACCTGGTGCCCAGGGGCGGAATCGAACCACCGACACGGGGATTTTCAGTCCCCTGCTCTACCGACTGAGCTACCTGGGCCCCCAAAGCGGGAGCGGAGATTACCCCGGCCCCCCGGGGCGTGTCAAGGACCGGGCAGCGGGGCGAGACCCCAGCGGGCGAGCGCCCGCACGGCCTGGACGAAGGTCTCCTCCTTCGGGCCGTCGGTCACGATCCACGCGGGTTCGGGCTCCCCCGGAGCGGGGGGCTCCCACCGGGCCCGGGCCTGGCGGTACACCCCCCAGTCCGCGTCCGAAGGGCCCTTGCGGGGCCGGGACAATCGGCGGCGCACCTCGGCCTCAGACGCCTGACACAGGAGGATGCCCCACCGAACCCCCCACGCCCGGGCCGTCTCCCCCAGGGCCCGGCGCCAGCGGGCCTCCCTGAGGGTCGCGTCCACGATCACCCGCCGGCCCTCGAAGAGCGCTCCCTCAGCCCTGCGGAACACCTCGGCGTAGGTGCGCTCGGTCCACTCCGGGGTGTAGATGCCCTGGCCGTAGCCGGCCGGGGCCCGGTCGGCCGGGGAGAGCCCGGCCAGTTCCTTGCGCACGACGTCCGTTGCGATCAGCCGGAACCCCAACCGCTCGGCCAATCCCCGGGCCAGGCTCGACTTCCCGCTGCCCGGAAGCCCCCCGACTCCGAGAAGGCAGGGCCTTCTCTCGGGAGGTTCCAGGGCGTCGAGGGCCACCAGCCAGTGGGCCCGGGCCGAGGCGAGGGCCCGGTTCCTTTCGTCCGGGGATACCTCGGGCTCCAGGGCCGCGAACCCCTCCACCTTGGCCCGCACGCAGGCGCGATAGGCCACGTACCAGGGGAAGAGGCCGGCCCCTTCCGGGTCTTCCGCCGCGACCAGGTAGGCCTCCTCGAACCCGCGGGCCAGATCGCGGCGCCCCTGGAACGTCAGGTCCATGGACAGGAACGCCGCATCAGCCACTGGGTCGGCGTACCGGAACCGCTCGTTGAACTCGATACAGTCCACCACGACCCACCGCCGCTCGGGAGCCCGGCGGGGAAACCAGTACACGTGGTCCAGGTGGAGGTCGCCGTGGGTGTCGCGCGGCACCCCCCGGGCCGCCCGGTCGTCCATGAGGGGGGAAAGCGCCGAAAGGCCGTGCTCCGTCACCCGGCGGACGCGCTCGAACACGCCATCGGACACCGTGATCCCCCGGTGGCCGGCCGTCTGCTCGAAGTTCTCCCGGGCGTTCCGGCCCACCACGGCCGCCCTGCCGAACCGCGCCACGTGAGGACCGGCCTCGGCCCGGGCGTGAAACCGGGCCAGGAACGTCCCGAAGGACCCGATCTCCCCCATTCCCACCTCGCCCCGGTCCAGCCGCCGGAGAAGCGTGGCCCGCTCCGGGAGCCGCCGCATCCACACGGCCCACTCCACCGGCTCCCCCTCGCCGTCCACCCGTGCCCGCCCCCGGTCCAGGGTCACGGGCACCACGCCCAGGTACACCTCGGGGGCCATGCGCCGGTTCAGCCGGACCTCCTCCCGGCAGAAATGGGCCCGGCGCTCCGGGGTCGAGAAGTCCAGGAACCCGAGGTCCAGGGGCTTTTTGATCTTGTAGGCGTAAGCGCCGGCCAGGAACACGGCCGAGATGTGGGTCTGCCGCACCTCAACCCGACGGCAGGGGTGGGGATAGGCCTCCGGGGAGGACAGGGCTCGGATCAGGGCCTCGAGGTCCATGGCGGTCCGCCGGGAATCGGGGGTGCCGGCACCGCCAATCTATCGCATCCGGCGCCCGTGTCCACGGCCGGTCCCGCGATGGCGGGGGGCGGCCCTACTCGAAGAACAGGGCCTTCCCCACCAGCACCACCACCAGGATCACGACCAGGAAGATGAAGATCCCGGCCCAGATGTGGCCCAGCTTCTCGTCGAGGGGCATCGGGTCGGAAGGGTTTCGCCTCGCCGTCTTGGCCATGGGGTGTCCTCCTACCAGCGCTCGTAGCGGTCGGCCCCCTCGCGGTACTCCCGGATCCGGTCGGTGCCGAGGGACTTCAGGATGCAAAGGATCCGCGCCGAGGCCTCCAGCGTGGAGGAGACCATGTAGGCCTCCTCCAGGAGCTCCCCCACCGCGAACGCGCCGTGGCCCCGGAGCACGGCGATGCGGTGGTCCCGGAGCGCCGGCGGGAGGATCCGGGCCACCTCGGCGCTCCCCACGGTTTTGGCGGCGCTCACCACCGGAACCCGGTGAAGGAGGTACGAGCCCTCGGAGTCCACCGGCACGATCGCGTCCTCCACCAGCGAGAGCGCCGTGGCGTGGAGCGGGTGGGTGTGCACGATCGCCAGCGCGCTCGTGGCCCGGTAGATGGCACGGTGCACCACGAGCTCCGTGCTCGCCAGGGTGACCATGCTGTCGTCGGCCTCGAGGCCCGTCTCCACCAGGTCCTCCGGCCGAAGCCGGCCGAGCATGGCGCCTCGCCGGGTGATCACGATGCGGTCCCCGAGCCGCACGCTCATGTTGCCGCCGTGGGAGGTGATGAGCCCCGCCACGAAGAGATCCCGGCCGATGTCTCGAAACTGCTCATACATCGGGCGCCTCCCCGGCATCGAGCCCGAGCTGGGAGAGCTTGCCCGGCGTGGGCCGGCCGCGCGCGTCCCAGCCCCGGAACCGGTAGTACTCGTCGAGCATCGGCCCGAGCCGGACCGTATGCCCCGCGCTGGGACCCTCGGCCACGGGCTCCTCGAGGAGCCGCCGCGGCAGGGTGTCGGCCTCCCGGCCGAAGCCCCGCTCCAGGTTCACCAGCCGCTCCAGGGTGTAGATGCGTTCCCCGATGGTGAGAAGCCCCTGGCCGTCCACGTCGAGGCCGGTGGCCGCCCGCAGGAGCCGGGCGTAGTAGCCCTCCGACAGGGCGAACCCGGTGAACCGGCACAGCACCAGGCTGTCCACCGCGGCGTTCAGATTCTGCTGCACGATCACGAGCCCCGCCTTACCCGACCAGGCGAACCGGTCCACGAGCTTTGGCGTGGCCAGGATCTCGGGCGCCACCATGTAGGCCCGCAGGTGGCACCCACCCCGGTTCGAGGTGGCGTAGGCGAGCCCCTGGCCCTGGCACCCCCGGGGATCGTAGGCCGGGAGCTCCAGGCCCTTCGCGGCCATAGCCACGTCCCCTCGGCCCAGTGCCCGGCCGAGGTGGGCGCTTCCGTGCCGCAGCACCTCGCCCCGCCCCCGGCCCAGGGCCATTTCCTCCAGAAGCCGCGCCACCCCCGCCTCGCCCCCCTCCAGGGGGTCCCAGGGCAGGTCCCCCCGTTCCCACAGCTCCCGGGCCGCCGCCAGGGTCGCCCCGGCCGAGATGGTGTCGAGGCCGAGGTCGTTGGCCAACAGGTTGAGCCGGGCCACGGCCGCGAGGTCCGCCAGGCCCAGGTCCACGCCGAAGGCCCAGAGGGTCTCGAACTCCGGGCCCTGGACCTCGCGGCCCCCCAGCCGGATCCGCCGGCCGCAGGCGATGGGGCACCCGGGGCAGGCCTTTCTCCCCACCGTGATCTCCCGGAGGGCCTCCCCCGACACTGCCTCGGCCCGGTCGAACCGGCTCTCCCGGAAGTTCCGGGCGGGAAGGGCCCCCACCGCGTTCACCACGTTCATGAGGACCGCGGTTCCGAACTCCGGGAGGCCCCGGCTCGTGACCGGGTGGGCCGAGAGCCATTTGCGGCACTCCCTCACGACGAAGGCGAACCCGTCCGGGTCGGCCACCTCGATCGGTCCCTCCCCCCGGACCACGACCGCCTTCAGGTTCTTGGCGCCCCAGGTGGCCCCCAGGCCCCCCCGGCCGAAGAACCGCTCGCCGTGGGCCACGTTGGCGAGCCGCGACCCGGTCTCGCCGGCCGGCCCCACGGTGAGGGCCGCGGCCTTGGCGCCGTGCCGCTCGGCCAGCGCCCTCTGGACGGCCCGGTTCCCGAGCCCCCGGAGGTCCCCGGCGGGCTCGAACCGGACCCCGTCCGGGTCGATCAAGAGGACCACCGGGGCATCGGCGCGGCCCTCGATCCACAGGGCGTCGTACCCGGCCCGCCGGAGCCGGATGCCGAAGAAACCGCCCGCGTTGGCGTCGAACAGGGTGTTCGTAAGGGGGGAGAGGGCCGTGGCGCTGGTGCGCGAGGCCGTGGGGGCCGCCGTGCCCGTGAGGGGCCCGGTGGCCACCACGAAGGGCGCCGAGGGATCCAGGGGATCGAGGCGGTGCCGGCCTTCGGCCCGCACCAGGTAGGCCCCGAGGCCCCGGCCCCCCAGGTAGGCCCGGAGCACCTCGGGCGGGATCTCCTCCACCCGGGCCGCGCGCTCGGCGAGATCCAGCCTGAGGAGCCGGCTGGGGCGGCCGCTCATGCCGCGCCGCCCCCCTTGGCGGCGTGGGCGTCCCGGCAGGCCTCGCTGCAGAAGTACGTCCCGCCGGGACCGGGCACGGCCGACTCCTTGGGCACATAGACCCCGCAGTGGGGATCCTGGACCAGTTCCCCGCCCTGGATCGCCCGGCCGGGGGTCGGGCGGGCCCGGGGACGCTCGGGCTTGGGGGCGGGCTTGAGGCCCTTGATGAACTTCACCAGGAGCCAGATCAAAAGGCCATAGAAGAGGGCTCGAATCAGCACGGAATCGTCCTTGGAGGTCACTTCGGTCCACGGTCTCCGGTCGGCGGTCTCCGGCCCCCTGGTTCGGGCTGCGGCCGGCCACCGTGCGACGGAGAGCGGGATGTTATTACTCCAGCGGCTAAATAGCCGCGG
>NZ_BAAHXI010000041.1:0-35796 GCF_054656955.1 Deferrisoma palaeochoriense | reverse complement strand
GCCCAGGCCGGAGTTACCCCCGGCAGAAACGTGTGAGGAATCGCCACAAGATCCAGGCCTACAAGCCTGTCGGCTAAACTTATTAACACGGCGATTAAATAGGCGCGCTATGCCGCTGCGTATTGGATCGCCGGGTGCATGTAGTACGACCGAACCCGGGCCGGGAGGTTCTGGATCTTGCGCAGGACCGAGATCGCCTTGTTCCGCAGCTCTTTTGCCGTGCGTGCCGGCGGGCCCGAGTGCACCTCCGCCTTGAGATCGCAGTTCGGGTACTCATCCGGGTTCAGTTCTGGCGAATACGAGGGCAGGTAGAACACCTCGATCTCCTCCTGATGGGCCGCCAACCAGGCCTTGACGGGCTTGCTGTGATGCACCCGGAGATTGTCCAAAATGAGAAACACCTTGCGGTCCGCGTCCTTGATCAGGCGCCGGAGAAACCGGATCAGCGTCTGGCTGTTCATCGTGCCCGTGTAGGTCATGAATCGCACTTTGCCCTGGTTCGTGATGCTCGAAATCAGATTGACCGAGACCCGGTTGACGCTGAGGTGAATCTCCGGCGTCTGCCCCCGCGGTGCGTAGGAACGCCCATGTTGGCTGTCCGAGCGAAGTCCCGTCTCATCGCCCCAGTGGATCTCGGCGTTCTCGCGCTTGGCGCGGGTCCGGATGGCGGGATACTCCTCGTTGAGCCACTTCTCCACCGCCTTGGGATTCTGCTCATATGCACGGCGAAGGGGCTTTTGGGGCGTAAACCCCCACCGCTTCAGGTAGTCCCCGATGGTTCGCACCGGCATCGTGATGCCCCACCTGCGGCGAATGAACTCCTGGATGCTTCGCCGGGTCCACAGCGCCCAAGGCATCTTGAGTTGATCCGGTGTCTTGTCCGTGATGGTGCGCTTGAGTTCTCGTTCTTGCTCGGGTGTCAAGGAGCGGCACTGCCCCGGCTTGCGCCCCCGTTTCTTGAGGCGAAGGGCCTGGGCGCCCTGCTCCTTGTAGGTCTTCCACCACTTCCGTACGGTGGCCTCATGGACCCCGAGGGTTTCGGCGATCTCACGGAAGGTCCGCCCGGCGTTCCGCAAGTGGATCGCCTGGCGTCGTAACAGTTGCTGGGCCGGTCGGCCTACGCTGCGAGCGTCGATTTTGTTCATGGGCGCAGCATATCAGAACCGCGCCTATTTATCCACCAGGTTAATAATGACATTGGGCCGCAAATAGGGACAGTCCGACAAACGGTTCTGGTGGGTTGACGGGACGCGGCGCGCGGGTGTCCCCGGTGTCCCCCATGGCGTAATACCAAGTTGCGTTCAAAGCTGCCGTTTCCTGATTCGGCCCGGGATGGGTGTCTGTTTGGACGCAACTTGGGATAACGGAAGATCAGGGTCCACGGGGAAGGAGGAAAGCAACGGGGGAAACCCGGAAGGACCCGAGGGGTTCCCGGGATCAGGCGGTCTCGAGGGCCGCGCGGCGGTCTCCCCACCCGAGGAGGAGCCGGAACCCCTTGGGAGGCGGGCCCCCGGGGGCGCCCAGGCGGACCTCGGCCCCGGCGGCGGGTTCCGGGCCCTGGAGCGACACGATGAGCAGGCCGGCCCCCCGGGCCAACCGGATCAACTCTGCTCCGGACACCCGAAGTGGGGCGGAGAACCAGCCCCCGTTGCCGAACCGCGCGCGGCCGAGGTCGAAGACCCGGGCTGCAAACCCCTTGAGGCCGGCGCAGTTCTCCTCGCCCCCCACCTGGTCCCACGCCTCTCCCACGACCTCCAGGTAGACCCCCAGCGGTTCGTCGGGCGGTTCCTCCTCGGTCGGACCCGGGGGGGGTTGCAAAGGCGCGGCCTCCGCCTCGAACGCCCGGTCAAGGAGCCGGGCCAACGCGTCGTGGATCCGGGCGTAAGTGTCGAACTCCATGCATCCGCTCAGGATCCCGGCCACCAGGGCAGCCGCCAGGTCTCGGGCCTCCTCGGGCTCGAGGGCCCCCTCGGCCGCGGCGAGCGACACGGCCCGGCCCAACGCCACGAACGTTTCCACGTCTCGGGTCACCATGGGCCTTCTCATCGGCAGTCCTCGGCAGGAACTAAAATCGCCCAAACCTCCTCATCCGGATGTTCAGAAGGAGACCGCAGATGAGAAAGGTGGTAACCACGGAGGATCCCCCGTAGGAGAACAGCGGCAGCGGCACCCCGACCACGGGCAGGAGCCCCAGCACCATGCCCACGTTCACCAGCACGTGAAAGAAGAGGATCGCGGTGAGCCCCACCGCCAGGAGCCTCCCAAAGTCGTCCCGGGCCCGGGAGGCAATGTCGAGGCCCCACAGGATCCACAGGGCGAAGAGAATCAACACGACCGCCGCGCCCAGAAACCCCCACTCCTCGGCGAGCACCGAGAAGATGAAGTCCGTGTGCCGCTCGGGCAGAAACCTCAGATGAGCCTGGGTTCCCTGGAGGAACCCCTTGCCCAGGAGTTGTCCGGAGCCGACCGCGATCTTCGACTGAATGATGTGGTACCCGGCCCCCAGGGGATCGCGCTCCGGATCCAGGAACGTGAGAATCCTCTGGCGCTGGTAGTCGTGGAGGAACCCCCAGGCGGCCGGAAGCGCCACCGCAGCCGCCCCCACCCCCCCCAGAAGCACCCCCCGGCGGACCCCCTGGAACAGAACCTGAACCGCTGCCACCCCGGCCATCAGCACGGCGGTGCCGAGATCCGGTTGCAGGAGGACCAAGGCGCAGGCCAATCCCACCGTCGCCGCCGGGACGAGGAGGGGCCGCAGGCCATACGGGGGGTCGTAGGGTTCCCGGGCGAGGACGTGCGCCGTGACGATGGCGATGGAGATCTTAGCGAACTCCGAGGGTTGGACCCGGATCGGCCCCAGCGCGATCCACCGCTGGGCGCCCATCGTCGTGTGCCCCACGGCCAGCACGGCCGCCAGGGTGAGGAGAGTGCCCAGATAGATCCAGGGCGCCCAGGACTCCAGACGCCGGTAGTCGAACGCAAGGGCGCCCGCGAGAACGACGCCACCGATCGCCATCCACCGGGCCTGCTTCCCGGCATACGCGGCCACCGTCCCGCCGGGACCATGGCTGGCGCTCCACAGGACCGAAAGCCCCGCTCCACAAAGGAGCGCAAGCAGGAACAGAAACCCCCAATCCAACTGGCGCCATGCCGCCCGGGGCGTCATCGGCCTTCCTCGCCCACGGCCACGCCGCCCCGGGTGAGGTCCCGGTACACCTCCACCACCCGGGCGGCCACCGGCCCCGCCGCGGCACCGCCGTGCCCTCCGTGTTCCACCAGCACCGCAAACGCGATTTCGGGACGATCGGCGGGCGCGTACCCCACGAACCAGGCGTGATCCCTGTGTTCCCAGGGGATCTGATCGTCCGGAAGATTGCGTTCCGAGGGCAACTTCACCACCTGGGCCGTGCCGGTCTTCCCGGCCACGGGGAATCCCGCCACCTCGGCCCGGCGACCCGTGCCCCTTTCGCCCGCCACCACCTCCCGGAGTGCCCGGCGGACGAGGCCAAGGTGGGCCATCGAAAACGGCAACCGTCCCACCTCCTCCGGGGCCAAGGAATGAACCACGTAGCCGGCGGGTTCCTCGATCCGGGTCACCAACCGGGGGCGCATGCGCACCCCCTGGGGGTGCGCCACGGCGGCCATCATGGAGGCGAGTTGCAACGGTGTGGCCAACACATAACCCTGGCCAATCGCCACGGACAGCGTCTCCCCCGCATACCAGGGTTCCCCCCGGGCCCGGCGTTTCCAGGCCCGGGTGGGCAGGAGCCCGGACCGTTCCCCGGGCAGGTCCACCCCGGTGCGCCGACCGAGTCCCAGGGCCTCTCCCCACTGGGCGATTTCGTCGACGCCCAGGTCGAGCCCCAACTGGTAGAAATACACGTCACACGACTCCACCAGGGCGCGCTCCAGGTCCACCCACCCGTGGCCGGTCTTTTTCCAGCACCGGTAGTCCCTGCCGGCGAACGGGTAGGCCCCCGAGCAAAACACCCGGGTCTTTGGGGTGATGACACCCTCGGCCAGGCCCGCCAGGGCCACGGCTACCTTGAACGTGCTCCCCGGCGGGTACTGCCCGGCCACGGCCCGGTTTTGGAGCGGATGGAGGGGATCGGACACGATCTCTTGCCAGCGCTCCGGGGTGACGCCGCGAACGAGCTCATTGGGATCAAGGCCCGGCGAGGTCACCAAGGCCAGAACGTCTCCTGTTTGGACCTCGATCACGACAACCGCGCCCATCTGGTCGCCGAGCGCCTCCTGGGCTGCCTCCTGAAGCCTACCGTCCAAGGCCAGTACAAGATTCTGTCCCGGCTGGGCCGGGCGCTCCGCCAGCACCCGGAGCTCCCGACCCCGCACGTCCACCTCCACCTGGCGCCCCCCCGCCGCGCCCCGGAGCACCCCCTCCCAGGTCCGCTCGATGCCCGCCCTCCCCACGACGTCCCCGGCGGCATACTCGGCAAACGTCTCCCGGCCGAGCTCCTCGGCCGACACCTCCCCCACGTATCCCAGCACCGGGCCGAACAAAGCCCCACGCGGATAGTGGCGCACCGGTCGGGCGCACACGAGCATGCCGGGCAACTCCAGCCGGTGGGCCTCGAGGCGGGCCATCTGGGGTCGATCGATCCGAGCGAGAAGCCGTGGCTCCCATCGGGGGGGACCGGGGGCGCCGAGAATGTTCCAGATCTCCTGGGGATCCATCCCCAGGATCCCGGCCACCCGGCCGACCCACTCCTCCCGGCCCTCCTCCGGCACCTCGGACGGCACGACCAGGGCTTCGAAGGCGGCCCGCACGTCCGCGAGAATGACACCGTTGCGGTCGAACACCATGCCCCGGGGGGCCGGCACCCGCTCGAGTCGAATCCGGTTGTTCTCGCTGAGATACCGGTAGCGCGCCCCCTCCCAGATCTGGAGGTAGGCGAGGCGTCCTAGCAGCATGCCGAAGGCGGCCGCCACCACCGCCACGCAGGCCAAAAGGCGGGGCCGGAGGCGGCTCCGGGTGAACCGCGGGCGAAAGATCACGGCGCAACCTCCATCCGGCTCCGCCGGCCCGTGGCGAGCTCAAGCCCGAGGAACACGAACACCACGAGGAGCACATCGGCGGGCATCTGCCGGAGGGCGACGGCCCAGATCTCGGGGGGCGCGGAGGCGGAAGGGGCGGTGAAATGAAAGAGCACCGAGGCCCCCACCGCCTCCAGGAACGGGGCCGCGGCGGCGAGCGGCAGGAGCCACAGGGGCTGGTGGTCGAAAAACACGCCCCGGAGCGGCCGGGCCAGGACGTAGAGCCACACGCGAAGGGCCCCCACGAACCCGAGGGGCCCCCCCGACAAGAGATCCACCAGAAGCCCGGAGCCCGCAGCCCAAAACACCCCGCCGGGCGGGACCCCCGTGAGGGCCAGCCAGAGCACGAGCAACCGCGTGAGGTCAGGCCGCCAGGGGTCCGGAAGTACCAACGGGAGGAGCGTGGCCTGCACCCCTGTGGCGAACAGGAGGATTCCCAGCCAGGCGCCGATCGCCCTCACGGCTCCTCCGGCGGGCGCGGGAGCACGAGCACCTCCTCTAACCGCCCGAAATCGGCGCCGGGCTCCAACTCGGCACGCTGGAACACCTCTCCCGGCCGCTGCTCCACCGCCGCGATGCGGCCGAGGAGGAGCCCCTTCGGGAACACGCCGTCGAGCCCCGAGGTGACCACGGGATCCCCCACCTCCACGTCCTCCCCCCGGGGGAGGTACAGAACCCGGCACCGCCGTCCCAGCCCCCCCTCGACCACCACCTGGGCCCGGGTTCGCTGGATCAGAGCATCCACGGCGCTGTTGGGATCGGTCAAGAGGAGCACCCGGCTGGCCCGGTCCGTCACCTCGCACACGCGCCCCACCAGGCCCTGGGGCGTCACCACGGGGGCGTCCACGCGGATCCCCTGGGCCGTCCCCTTGTCGAGCACGGCCGTTCGGAGCCAGGGGGTGGCGCTACGGCCCACGACCCGGGCCGCCACGGCCGGCTGGGCCAGGAGGTCCCGAAACTCCAGTAGGCTTCGAAGCCTCTGGTTCTCGTGGAACACCTCCTCGACCCGGGCCAACTCCCGACGAAGATCCGCGTTCTCGTGCCGGAGGCGGGCGGCCTCGGTCTTGGCATCCACGAGCCACAGATACCGGTCGACCAACCCGGCCACCCCGCCGACCAGCCCCCGAACCGCAGACTGCACCGGTGCCACCACGAGCCCAACCCCCTGGCCGCCCCACACCCCGCCACCCGAACCGCCAGACAGCAAGAATCCGACGGTCACGATCACCCCCCCCGCCCCGAGTAGGAGCTTACGGTGGCGTACCCAAAACGAGGTCATGGGCCGAGAAGGGGGGATCAGGACGTCACCTCCCGGAGGAGTTCGATCTCGTCGAGCGCCATACCCGCCCCCTGCGCCACGCACGACAGGGGATCGTCGGCCACCATCACCGGCAGGCCGGTCTCTTCCCGCAAGAGCACGTCGAGATTGCGCAGCAGCGCCCCCCCGCCCGCCAGCACGATGCCCTTGTCCACGATGTCGGCGGCGAGTTCGGGCGGCGTTTTCTCCAAGGCGATCCGGACGGCCTGGACGATCGCGTTGATCGGTTCGCGCAGGCTCTCCCGGATCTCGTCGGTGTGTACCGTGATTGTCTTCGGGATGCCGGCCACCAGATCCCGACCCTTCACCTCCATCGTTTGGGGGTGGTCCCCTCCGTCGGGATCGGGATACGCCGTGCCCACGGTCATTTTCACCTCCTCGGCCGTGCGTTCGCCGATGAGGAGGTTGTACTTGCGTTTAATGTACTGGACGATCGCCTCGTCCATCTTGTCGCCGGCCACGCGCACCGACTGGGAATACACGATGCCGGCCAGACTGATCACCGCGACCTCGGTGGTGCCGCCCCCAATATCCACGATCATGTTGCCCGAGGGTTCCGTCACCGGCAGGCCCGCACCGATCGCGGCGGCCATGGGCTCCTCGATCAGGTACACCTCCCGGGCGCCCGCCGACTCGGCCGACTCCCGCACGGCCCGCCGCTCCACCTGGGTGATGCCCGAGGGCACGCCCACGATGACCCGCGGCCGCACCAGCTTGCGACGGTTGTGGACCTTCTGGATGAAGTACCGCAGCATGGCCTCGCAGATGTCAAAGTCTGCGATCACCCCGTCCTTCATGGGACGGATGGCCACGATCGAACCCGGGGTGCGGCCGAGCATCCGCTGGGCCTCCTTGCCCACCGCCAGGATCCGGCCGCCTCCCTGGCCTTCCTTTCGCACGGCGACGACCGAGGGTTCGCTCGCCACGATCCCCTTGCCCCGCACGTACACGAGGGTGTTGGCGGTGCCGAGATCGATGGCGAGATCGGTGGAAAAGAATCCCAGGATGGCGTCGAGCATGGGGGTTGCGCCTCGGAGAAGGACTCGGGAAGGATCTTGGGTTGTTGGAAAAAATGGATTCTAGCAGCGCCGTTCCCGGCGGTTCAAGGCGATCGGGCGGAACCCGTCGGGCACCCGGTGACCTTTGCCGGCGAAGCGCATCAAATGACGTGAACGGGAACGATCCACACCCTGCATGATCATCGGGAGGAAACGACCATGACCGTGAACGACGCGCTTCGGCTGATGGCGGGATTTTTCGTGCTCCTGAGCCTCGGCCTCGGGTACCTGCACAGCCCCTATTGGCACCTCTTCACCGCCTTCGTGGGCTTGAACCTGCTCCAGTCGGCGTTTACAAAGTGGTGCCCGGCCATGACGATCCTGCGGAAACTCGGGCTCCCGGATCCTGAGTTCGAAGCCCGGAAGGTGTAGCCCATGGAACTCGACGCCGTCGAGGGGTCCGCCAAGCGGTTCCGGTGCCAGAAAAGCGAAAAGGACGTCCCCCTTTCGGAACCCCGGTGCCTGAACCCCAAGGCGTACTGCCAGTGGCGGACCGCCTGCCCCATCTACCTGTTGGAAAAGGAACAGGCCCGGGCCCGGCGGGCGGCCGGGTAACCCCTGCGCTGGGTTTTCGCCCGGTTGCAGCCCCCTCGGGCCCTCGCGTATGCTACCTCGGTTTCCCGGAGGGAGCATGCGCGAAGCGTTACTGCGGCACCGTTGGGTGCTCACCGTCGGATTCCTCGTGGTGGCCGCCCACCTCTCGGCCAAGATCGCCGGGCTGTGGGTGGCCCGGTCCCTGTGGTCGCCCGAGTCCGGCCGCCCCACGGTCTCGGTGACGGCGGCCGAGGCCGAACGGCGCGAACGGCTCGCCGACTACCGAATCATCGAGGACCGGAACCTGTTTAACGCCCACCCCACCCCGGAACCGGCGGCCACCCCGGCGCCGGCCCCGGCCGCGCGGGCAACGCCCGAACCCGCCCCGACCCGGCCCCTGCCCCCTCTCAACCTGACCCTCCTCGGCACCGTGGTGGTGGAGGGCGCGCCGTCCTTCGCGGTGATCCAGGACGGGGCCGAGGTCAAGGTGGTCCGGGAGGGGGCCGAGGTGGCCGAGGGCGCCACCCTCGTCCAGGTGCTCTCCGACCGCGTCCGGATCCGGCGGGGCGGGTCCGAGGAGGAGATCCTCCTCTTCCAGCCCAAGGCCCAGGCCCGGGCCGACCGGTCCCGGCGGCCCCCTCCGTCCCAGCCCGCATCCGAACCCGAGACCCCCGCGTCCGATGACACCGTGCAGAAGGTCGCCGAGGACAAGTGGGTCATCGACGCCCGGGAGATCGAGCAGGCCCAGGAGAACATGAGCCAACTCCTCACCCAGATCCGGGTGGTGCCCAACTTCACCGACGGGCAGCCCGACGGGTTCAAGGTGTTCGCGATCCGGCCCGGGAGCCTGTTTGCCAAGATCGGGCTTCAGAACGGCGACGTGATCAAACGGATCAACGGCATCGAGATCCAGGGCCCCGAGCAGGCCTTCGAGGCCTACCAGCGGCTCAAGGACGAGACCACGATCCAGATCGACCTCGTGCGGCGAAACCAGAACCAAACCTTCACCTACGAGATCCGGTGACCGAATGCTGAGACGAGCCCTCTTCGTTGTGCCCCTCCTCCTCGCCCTGACCGGCCCGCTCGCCCGGGCCGAGGCGCCCAAGGCGCTCACGATGAACTTCAAGGACGCCGAGATCGAGGCGGTGGTCCAGTTCATCTCGGAGCTCACCGGCAAGAACTTCATCCTGGACGAGAAGGTCCGGGGCAAGATCACCGTGATCGCCCCCGAGAGGATCAGCCCCGAGGAGGCCTTCCAGGTGTTCCAGGCCATCCTGAACGTCAAGGGGTTCACGATCGTCCCGGTCACGGACAACGTGTTCAAGCTGGTGTCCACCCGGGAGGCCAAGCAGACCAACATCGAGACGGTGGCCGACGGCGCCGAACCCGGCGACCGGTTCGTGACCCGGCTCCTGCCGCTTCAGTACGTCGAGGCGGAAACCGTGGCCGGGATCCTCTCGCCCCTGGTGTCGAAGGACTCCTCCATCGTGGCCTACGCGCCCACGAACACCCTGATCCTCACGGACTCGCTCTCCAACATCGAGCGGCTGGTGAAGATCATCGAGGCCCTCGACGTGGAGACCGTGGACACCGTGTTCGAGGTGATCCCGATCCGGTACGCCGCGGCCGAGACCCTGGCCAAGAACCTGAGCCAGGCCGTCGTGGAGAAGGGCCGCACGGCCCGCCGCCGCGCCCCGACCCGGGGCAAGGCCAACGTCCAGGTCCAGGCCGAGCAGGTCTCGGTCAAGATCATCCCGGACTCGCGCACCAACAGCCTGATCGTGATCGCCGACCCCGATACCCTCGAGGAGATCAAGGCCATGATCCGGGCCCTGGACGTGGAGATCCCCCGGGGATCGGGCAAGATCAATGTGTACTACTTGAAGTACGCCGACGCCGAGAACGTGGCCTCGGTGCTCACGGCGATCTCCAAATCGGCCGGCACCAAGGCCAAGCCCGGCCAACCGCAGCCGAAAACGGCAAAGGTCACCGAGGTGCCGGTGGAGTTTGAGGAGCCGGTGCAGATCACGGCCGACAAGGCCACGAACTCGCTGGTGATCATCGCGAGCCCCCAGGACTACGAGACCCTGAAGGCCGTCATCGAGAAACTCGACGTGCGCCGGCCCCAGGTGCTGGTGGAGGCCCTCATCATCGAGATGAGTTACGAAAAATCGCTCCAACTCGGGGTGGAGTGGCGCACGGTCAACGACATCTCCCGGGACCAGCCCAACGTGTTCGGGGGCACGAACTTCGGCACGATCACCCCGCTCATGCAAAACCCCCTGAACGTGCCCACCGGGCTCTTCCTCGGAGCCGTCGAGGGCACGGTCACCTTCAACAACCAGACCTTTCTGAACGTGGGGGCATTGATCCAGGCGCTCCAGAAATCCGGGGACGTGAACGTCCTCTCGACGCCCCACCTCCTCACCACCGACAACGAGGAGGCCGAGATTGTGGTCTCCGACAACATCCCGTTCCAGACGAGCCAGAAGTTCGACTCGAACGGCAATCCCATCTTCACCTTTGAGTACCGGGACGTGGGCCTGACCCTCCGGATCACCCCCCAGATCAACGAGGACGACTACGTCAAACTCAAGCTCTTCCAGGAGATCAGCCAGATCGTGAGCACCACCACCGGCACCTCGATCAACGCGCCCACCACCACCCGGCGGTCGGCGAAGACGACGGTCGTGGTGAAGGACAAAACCACGGTGGTGATCGGGGGGCTCATCAAGGACAACACCCAGGCCAACGTCTCGAGCGTGCCCTGCCTCGGGGACATCCCGTTCCTGGGGGCCCTGTTTCGCACATCCTCGAACGCGAACCAGAAGACGAACCTGCTCATTTTCCTCACGCCCCACATCATCCGCACCATGGACGAGATCACCGAGATCACCCGGCAAAAGCGGGAGGCGTTCGACCGGGACGTGATGGAGCGGGACGGAGGCAAACCGGAACCCGCCGCGGAGCCGGCGCAGCCGTGAGCCGCGCGCCCCTCCTAGAGACCCTGGAAGCCCGGGGCCTTTTGGCCCCCGAGGCAGCCGAGCGCGCCCGCGCCGAGGCGGCCGAACGCGGCGTTTCGGTGATCACGGCCGTGCGGGCCCTCGGGGCCGTGGACGACGAGGCCCTCTCCCGGACGGCGGCCGAGGCCCTGGGCCTCGGGTGGACCGGCGAAATCCGCACGGCCGAGGTGCCCCCGGGGTGGGTGCGGCGGGTGCCCATCTCGTTTGCCCGGCGGCACCGGTGCCTGCCCCTGGCAGAGGACGGGGACCGGGTGGTGGTGGCCGTGGCCGACCCCACCGACACGGCCGCGCTCCACGACCTGCGGGTTCTGTTCGGCCGACCCATCACGCCGGTGGTGGCGCCGGCCCAGGTCATCGAGCAGGCGGTGAACCGGGTGTACGAGGAGGGGTCGGACCGGGCCGAGGAGATCATGGAGGAACTCGCCGAGGGGTCCCTCGAGGGCCTGGCCCAGGAGCTCGAGGAGCCCCGGGACCTCCTGGACGCCGCGGACGAGGCCCCGGTCATCCGGCTCGTGAACGGGATCCTGTTCCAGGCGGTCAAGGACCGGGCCAGCGACATCCACATCGAGCCCTTCGAGCGGGAGCTCCAGGTCCGGTACCGGATCGACGGGGTCCTCTACCCCGTGCTCACCCCGCCCAAGGCGCTCCAGGCCCCCATCACGAGCCGGATCAAGGTGATGGCCGGGCTCGACATCGCGGAAAAGCGCCTGCCCCAGGACGGCCGGATCCGGATCAAGATCGCGGGCAAGGACATCGACATCCGGGTGTCGGTGCTCCCCACGGCTCACGGGGAGCGGGTGGTCCTGCGGCTCTTGGACAAATCGGCCGTTCTCCTGGACCTGGAGCAACTGGGGCTCGAAGGGGAGCGCCTCGAGGCGTTCAAGACCCTGATCCGCAAGCCCCACGGCATCCTGCTCGTGACCGGCCCCACGGGCTCCGGGAAGACGACCACGCTCTACGCGGCCCTGTCGCGCATCAACTCCCGGGACGTGAACATCATCACGGTCGAGGACCCCATCGAGTACCAGCTCCAGGGGATCGGCCAGATCCAGGTGAACCCGAAGATCGACCTCACCTTCGCCGCGGGCCTGCGCTCGATTCTTCGGCAGGACCCCGACGTGATCATGGTGGGGGAGATCCGGGACTTCGAGACGGCCGAGATCGCGATCCAGGCGAGCCTCACAGGGCACCTGGTGTTCTCGACCCTCCACACCAACGACGCCGCCGGCGCCATGACCCGGCTCGTGGAGATGGGGGTGGAGCCGTTCCTCGTGGCCTCCTCGATCCTGGCGGTGCTCGCCCAGCGCCTCGTGCGGGTCCTGTGCCCCTCGTGCCGGGAGCCCTACGAGCCCCCGCCCGGGGCCCTGGAGGAGCTGGGGATCGACCCGGCCCGGTTCCGGGGCCCGCTGTACCGGCCGGTGGGCTGCCCCGAGTGTCGGCACACCGGGTACCGGGGACGCACCGGGATCTACGAGCTCCTACGGGTGGACGACGCCGTGCGGGAGCTCGTGATGCAGCGGGCCAACTCGGTGGCCATCAAGGAGGCGGCCCGGAGGGCCGGCATGATCACCCTCCGTGAGGACGGGGCCCGCAAGGTCGCCGCCGGCATCACGAGCGCCGAGGAGGTGCTGCGGGTCACCCAGGAAGAGGTGGTGTAGGCGAGCCCCATGCCGGTATTCGAGTACGAAGGCATCAACGCCCGGGGCAAGGCGGTTCGGGGCGTTGTGGACGCCGAGGGCCCCCGGGCGGCCCGCCTGGCGCTCAAGCGCCAGGGGGTGTTCGCGAACCGGGTCACGCCGGTCACGCGCACCGAGCGGGAAACCGCCCGGAGGCGCCGGTTCCTGCCCGCCCGGGGCATCTCGGCCTCGGAGCTTGCGCTCCTCACCCGCCAGCTCGCCACCCTGCTGGACGCTGGCCTTCCCCTGGTGGCCGCCCTCACGGGGCTCCTGGAGCAGACCGAGAACCAGACCACCCGCCGGGTCCTGAGCCAGGTGCGCGCCGGGGTGAACGAGGGCAAGGCCTTCCACGAGGTCCTCGGCGAACACCCCGGTTCGTTTCCCCCGATCTACCGGAACATGGTGCGCTCCGGGGAGGCGAGCGGCACCCTGCCGGTGGTGCTGGGCCGGCTCGCCGACTTCCTGGAGGAGTCGGTGGCGTTTCGCCGGCGGCTCCAGTCGGCCCTGGTGTACCCGCTCCTCATGGGCTTCCTGGGCATCGGCATCCTCTGGTTCCTGATGGCCTACGTGGTGCCCCGGGTGACCCGGATCTTCGAGGACCTCCACCAGGCCCTGCCCGTGCCCACCCGGGTGCTCCTGGCCGTGAGCGGCTGGCTCCGGGCGTACTGGTGGATCGCCCTGGCCGCCGCCCTCGTCGGCTGGGTCGTGCTCCGGCGCTACGGCCGCACCCCCCGGGGCCGGCGCACCCTCCACCGCCTGCTCCTTCGAACCCCGGCCGTGGGGCGGTTCCTGTCCACCGTGGCGGTGAGCCGGTTTGCGCGCACCCTGGGGACGCTCCTCTCGAGCGGGGTGGAACTCCTCACAGCGCTCGAAATCTCCAAGTCGGTCCTCGGCAACGCCGTGCTGGAGGCGGCCGTGGAGCGGGCCCGGGACGAGGTGCGCGAGGGCCGAAGCCTCCACCAGGCCCTCCGGGCCACGGGGGAGTTCTCGCCGGTGGTCTGCCAGATGGTCGCCGTGGGGGAGGAGAGCGGGGCGCTCTCGAGCCTTCTCCTCAAGGTTTCCGAGGCGTTCGAGGCCCGGGTCGAGGCCGCCGTGGCCACGTTGACTTCCCTCATTGAGCCCCTTATGATCCTTGCCCTTGGGGCGGCCGTCGGGTTCGTGGTGCTCGCGATCCTGCTGCCCATTTTCGAGATGAGCCAACTCGTGGGCTGATCTTGGCCCCGGAGAGACGATGAAGAACCACCGCAACCGGCGCGACGCCGGCTTCACCCTGATCGAACTCCTCGTCGTCCTCGTGATCCTGGGCCTCCTGGCCGGCATCGTGATGCCGCGGCTCTTCGGCCGGGGCGAAGAGGCCAAGCGCACGGCCGCCAAGGTGCAGATCCGGGTCCTGGAGGACGCGCTCCACCAGTTCGAGGTGGACAACGGCTTCTACCCCTCCACCGAGCAGGGCCTCGAGGCCCTGGTGCGAAAGCCCACCGTGGGCCGGATTCCCCAGAACTGGCGGGAAGGGGGCTACCTGGAGAAGGGAACCGTCCCCAAGGACCCCTGGGGCAACCCCTACGTGTACATCTCCCCCGGGAACCACGGCGACTTCGACCTCTTCTCCTACGGGGCCGACGGCGAGCCCGGCGGGGAGGGCAAGTACGCCGACATCACCAACTGGGAACTCGAGTGAACCGCACGGCCCGGGGGTTCACCCTGATCGAGCTGGCGGTCGTGGTGTTCCTCCTTTCGCTCCTCACGGCCGTGCTTCTCCCAAGGCTTCCCCGGCCCGCGGGATTGCGGGCCAACGAGGCCCTCCGGCGCCTGGCCGGCGCTGTCCAGACCCTCCACGAAGAGTCCGCCTTCAAAAAAAAAGCCTGGCGCTGATCTACGACCTCGACGAACAGTCGTACCGGGCCGGGGAGTTCGACCCCGAATCGGGCGACTACGTGGACACCCCCGGGCTCCCCGTGAAACCCACCCGGCTTCCCGAGGGGGTGCGGTTCCGCGACGTGGAGACCGCACTGGAGGGCGCCGTGAGCCAGGGCCGAGCCCTCACCCGGTTCCTGCCCCAGGGCTACGCCACCCCCACCTGGGTCCACCTGGAGATCGGGGAGGACCGGGAGGTCACCCTGGTGGTCCACCCCATGCTCGGGCGTGCCGAGATCGTGGAGGGACGCGTTGAGGGGCCGTAGGGGGTTCACGTTCCTGGAGCTCCTGGTGGCGCTCGCCGTGCTGGGGGCGAGCTTCACGGCGCTCCTGGTGGCCCACGCCTCGGCGCTGAAGCAGGAGGCCCGGGCCCGGCGCCTCCTCACCGCCACCCTGCTCGCCCGCGACATCCTGACCCGCACCGAGACCGAGGGGCTCCCGCCCCTGGGCACCGACCAGGGGGAGTTCGAGGAGTTCCCCGGATACGCCTGGGAGCGCCAAACCGAAACCACCGAGTTCCCCAACGTGCGGCTCGTGCGGCTCGCGGTGTCCTGGCCCGAGGGGAACCGACGGGAATCCACCGAGATCGAGTTCTACGCCTGGGTCGAGGAGAACGCCCCGTGAACCGGGGGTTTACGCTCCTCGAGGTGGTGGTGAGCCTGGCGCTCCTCGCGCTCGTGCTCACTCTCGTGCAGGGCACCTACTCGGGCGCCGTGCGAAGCCGAGACCGAGCCTCGCGCGAAACCGCCGAAATGCACCAGGCGGCCCTCGTGCTCGACCGGCTGGCCAACGAACTCGCCGGCGCCCTGACCTCCCAGGGCCGCGCCACCCTCACGCCTTTCCTGGTCGAGCCCGACGCCGAGGAGAGCGCGGTCCTCACCTTCACGACCCGGCTCCAGCCGATCCCGGGGCTCCGGCCCGGGGGACCGGCCGAGCTCCAGTACGCCCTCGAGGCGGACGAGGACGGGGTTCCCCGCCTCGTGCGGCGGGAGGAGCCCGACCCCGACGAGGATCCGGAGGACGGGGGCGTGGCCTACCCGGTGCTCGAGGAGGTCCTGCGGTTCCGGGTGCTCTGCTACGACGGCGAGGAATGGGTGGAGTCCTGGGACAGCCGGGCCCGGGAGGACGAGCCGTTCCTGCCCCGGGCCGTATCGGTGGAACTCGCCTGGGGCCCCGACGAGGACCACGAGCGGGTGCTTCGCACGGCCACCCCGGTCTACGGCGAGGGGCGGCTGCCATGAGGCGGAACCGCGGCGCCGCCCTTCTCCTGGTGCTCCTGCTGGTGAGCCTCCTGTCCGTTGTGGTCGTGGAGTTCCTTCGGGAATCCCGCCTCGAGGCCCGCACCGCCGCGAATCTCCGGGACGCCCTCCAGGCCCACGCCCTCCTGCGCTCGGGCATCGCGGTGGGCTCGGCCCTGCTCCGGGAGGACGCTCGGGACAACCAGGTGGACCACCGGGGCGAGCCGTGGGCCGACGTGATTCCCCCCGTGCCCCTGGGCGACGGGGTGCTGGCGGTGGCGGTCCACGACCTCTACGGCCGGTTTCCCCTGGCCGCCGTGCTGAACGACCGGGGCGAGCCCCTGGCCTCCCGGGCCGAGGCGCTCCGGCGCCTTATCGAGGCGGCCGCCCCCTCCGACGCCGACCCGGGGGCGCTGGCTGAGGCGCTGCTCGACTGGATCGACGCCAACACCGACGGGATGTACGAGGAGAACCCGGACTACACCGTGCCGAACCGGCCCCTCCTCGACCTCGACGAACTCCGGCGGATCGAGGGGTTCACCCCCGAGGTGGTGGCCGCGGTGGCGCCGCACCTGGACGTGCGGGCCGACCCCAAGGTCAACGTGAACACCGCCTCGGTCCCCGTGCTCCAGGCCCTCCACCCCGACCTCGGGCCCGACCGGGCCCAGGAGCTCTTCGACGACCTCACCGAGACCCCTCTGGAGCGGGCCACGGACCTCAAAAACCGGTCCGCCATGGCGGGCCTGGCGATCACCCGGCTCGTGTTCGAGGTGGTGGTGGAAAGCCCCCGGTTCCTGGTGGACCTGGCGGCCGACGTCCGGGGGGTGAACCGGACGGCCCAGGCCGTGCTGGAGCGGGACCGGGACGAGGACCGGGTGCGGGTGATCTCCTGGAGGGAGGAGTGACCATGCGGGACTGGCGCCATCTGACCGGGAAGCCCGTGGTGGTGGTTTCGGCCGGGATCGAGCACCGGGGGGTGGCCGTGGAGATGGGGGAGCGGGGGATCCTGCTTCGCACCCGGATGGGCTTCCGGGAGATCCCCTGGGACCGGATCACGGCCCTGCGGCCGGACCCGTCCGGAACGGACGGTGTTCCTCCGGGGAAGAGATAGGGCGCTCCGGGGCGCGGGGCTGGGGGAGTCCAGGAGGCGGTGGATCAGTCGGGCTCGAACTCGGCCGGATCGAGCTCTAGGAACCGGCACAGGGTCTCCCAGGAGCGGTTCACCACCTGCTCGGGCCGGACCCCGGCCGCGGAGGCCACCTCCCAGGCCTCATCCACCACCCCCACCTGCTGGGCCACGTGGGCGTCGGAGGCAAGGCAGATCCAGGCGCCCACCCGCGCCGCCTCGGCCGCGATGGCGTGGCAGGTCTCCAGGCTTCCCCGCCGGGCGTTCACGAAGGAGGCGTTGTTGATCTCGAGGGCCACCCCGTGGGCCCGGGCGGCGGCCACGAGGCCCGGCACGTCCACCGGAAACGCCGGGTTCCCAGGGTGCCCCAGGATCCGGACCTTGGGCCGGGACATCGCCGCCACGAGCACCTTCGTGTTTTTTCGGGGGTTCGAGGCCTTGAGCCCGCAGCCCTCGTGGAACCCCACGATGGCGTAGTCGAGCCGGGCCAGGAGCCCGTCGGGTAGATCCAGGTCTCCCCGGGCGTTCACCGGGTTCGCCTCGACCCCCCGGAGGATCCGGACCCCGTCCAGGACCCGCGGCAAAAACCGAAGGGCCGAGAAATGGTAGACGTGGGGCCCCCCCGGCATGGCCGGGCCATGGTCGGCAACGCCCACGGCCCGAAGCCCCCGGGCCCGGGCCTCCCGGGCGATCTCCGCCACGGTGGAGAAGGCGTGGCCGCTCGCGACGGTATGGACGTGAAGATCGGCTTGGATGCGCATGGGCCGAGATTGTAGTAGAGTTCCCCGCCCACGGTCCACGGCCGCCGGTCTTCGGTCAACGCTTGGCGGCGGAGGGCCGGACGGACCTGCACGAATACGTGCACAAGGGTTGCCGGAGGCGGGTGGGGGACTGGTTCCGGCCGGGCGCGAGTGCGGCACCCTTTTCGCCGCGCCTTTCCATGCCGTTGTCGGCGCGGCAGGGCGAGGCGACGGCGGCGGACGTTCTGGATCTTCCACAGCGATCCCGGCGTGGTGAGGGCGCGGCGAGGTGAGGGGCCGCACCCGGCTCTCCACCGGCCCCCCACCCGCGGGTTTCCGTAGCGCTGACGGGGATCTGACAATACTTCCGTTGGTGTCGGTGATCGTAGCTCCGACGAGGCGTTCTCCCTTCTGACCATCGTGCCCCCATGGACATCGAAGCCTTTTTTTCGGCCGATGGGCCCTTGGCCCGCGCGTTGCCCGGGTACAGGCCCCGGGAGGCCCAGGTGCGCATGGCCCGGGCCGTGGCCGAGGTGTTCCAGCGGGGTGGGGTGCTCCTGGCCGAGGCCGGCACCGGCACGGGCAAGACCCTGGCCTATCTCGCGCCGGCTGTTCTGTCGGGCAAGCGGGTGGTCGTGAGCACGGCCACCAAGACCCTCCAGGCCCAGATCGTGGAGCGGGACGTGCCGCTCCTGGCCCGGGCCCTGGGGCGGCCCGTGTCGGCGGTGCTCCTCAAGGGCCGTCAGAACTACCTGTGCCTGCGCCGGTTCGAGGCGTTTCGGGCCCAGCCACTCTTTCGGTTCCCCGAGGAGGCCAAACTCTACGACCGGTTCGAGCGGTGGGCCGGATCGACCTCCACGGGCGACCGGGCCGAGTGGTCCGACCTCCCCGACGACTTCGGCCCCTGGAAGGACGTGTGCTCGACCCGTGAGGCCTGCTGGGGCTCCCGGTGCCCCCGGGAGGACGCCTGCTTCTTCCTGCGCCGCCGGCGGGACGCCCAGAGGGCCCAGGTGGTGGTGGTGAACCACCATCTCCTATGCGCCGACCTGGCCGTGCGCTCGGCCTCCTCGGCCGAGGTGCTGCCCCGGTACGAGGCCCTCGTGGTGGACGAGGCCCACCACCTGGAGGCGGTGGCCACGGACCATTTCGGCACCCAGGTGAGCTCCTACCGGGTGGCCGAGCTCGTCCGGGACGCCCGCCGGGCCCTGGCCGGGGACGCCGAGGCGCCCCTGGGTCTCCCGAAGGCCCTGGACCGGGTCGCGGAGGCCTCGGACGCCTTCTGGCCCAGCCTGCCCCGGGCCGAGGCGGCCCGCCGCCTCCGGGGTCCCCTGGCCGGGGAGCCGGGCCGACGGCTCGAGGGGCTCCTCGCGGCCCTTTCGGCCTGGGAGGACCGGCTGCGGCCGCGGGAGGCCCGCTCGCCGGACGCCGAGGCCGTGGCCCGCCGCACCCGGGAACTCCAGGAGGATCTGGCCCGGTTCCTGGCCGAGCCCGAACCCGGGGAGGTGCGCTGGCTCGAGACCCGGGGTCGCGGGGCCTTCCTCCGGGCAGCGCCGGTGGAGGTGGGCGAGGTGCTCGCCGCGAACCTGTTCGGGAGCGAGGTGCCGACCGTTCTCACCTCGGCCACCCTGCGGATCGGCGGCGCGTTCGTCTATGTGCGCGAACGCCTCGGGGTGCCCGGGGCGGCCCGGGAGTTCGTGGCGGAGAGTCCCTTTGACCACCGGGAGCAGGGCATCCTCTACATTCCCCGGGCGTTTCCCGACCCCAACGCCCCGGAGTTCCCCGGTGCCGTGGCCGAGGAGATCGAGGCCCTCCTCGGCATCACCCGCGGCCGGGCCTTCTGCCTGTTTACGTCCCACCGGAACCTGAGGGCCGTGGCCGACCGGCTCCGGGGCCGGGTGTCCTATCCCCTCCTCGTCCAGGGCGAGGGGCCGCGGGAGGTGCTCCTTCGCCGGTTCCAGGAGGACCGGCACTCGGTGCTCCTGGGGGCACTCTCGTTCTGGGAGGGCGTCGATGTGCCGGGCGACGCCCTGAGCGCCGTGATCATCGACCGCATCCCCTTCGCGAGCCCCGACGAACCCCTGGTCCAGGCCCGGATCGAGCGGGTTCGGGCGTCGGGCCGGTCGCCGTTCACGGCCTACCAACTACCGGCCGCGGCCATGACCCTGGTCCAGGGGGTGGGGCGGCTCCTGCGCCGGTCCGACGACCGGGGGTTGGTGGCGATCCTCGACCTGCGGCTCGTCCAGAAGGGGTACGGCCGGGTGCTTCGGGAGAGCCTTCCCCCCTTCCCCGTGACGCGGGATCGTTCCAACATCTCGCAATTCTTCGAGAAAAACGGGCTTTCTTGACGCCCCCCCGGGCCGTGGCTATGATGCCGCGGCACCTTCGAAACCGCCTTTCGTCGAGGCACCCATGCGCCATCCGCCCCGCGATCTGCTGGAACGCCTGCGCTATTTCGAGCAGCAGGTGGAAGCCCTGTTCCGCCGGCTGTTCGAGGACCAACTGGCGCCGGCGAGCCTTTCGAACCCGGGGGCCTATCCGCCCGTGGACGTGGTGGAGGAGGCGGGCGCGGTTCGGGTGCGGGCGGACCTGCCGGGGGTCGACCGCTCGACCCTCGAGCTCTACGCCGGGCCCCAGTTCCTCATCCTCCGGGGGGTCAAACCCGCGCCGGAAACCGGGTGGAGCTACCTGCGGGTCGAGCGCACCTTCGGGCCGTTCCAGCGGATGGTGCTCCTCCCGGCCGCCGGGGACCCTTCGGGCACGAAGGCGGTTCTCGACCGGGGGGTGTTGGAGGTGGAGATTCCCAAGATGACCGACCGGCGCAGGGGGTACCGCCGGATTCCCATCGAGTGACGAGGCGATCCATGTCGCAGAGCGAGAACACGCCAACCGTTGCGGAAAACGCCGAGATCCAGGGGGTGGAGATCCCCGAGGTCCTGCCCATGCTCCCGGTGCGGGACGTGGTGGTGTTTCCGTTCATGATCCTCCCGCTCTTCGTGGGGCGGGAAAAATCCGTGGCCGCGGTGGAGGAGGCCCTCCAGGGCAACCGCATGCTGTACCTGGCCACCCAGAAGGAGGTGGCCACCGAGGAACCCGGGCCCGACGACATCTACGAGATGGGCACCGTGGGCATGATCATGCGGATGCTCAAGCTCCCCGACGGCCGCATCAAGATCCTGGTGCAGGGGCTGAGCCGCGCCCGGCGAAAGGAGATCCTGACCACCGACCCCTGCTACCGGGTCCGGGTGGAGCCCGTGCCCGAAACCGTGCTGAGCGAACCCGACTACGAGTCCGAGGCGCTGATGCGCTCGGTGCGCGAAAAGCTCGAAGAGATCGTGAACATGGGCAAGGGCATCTCCACCGAGATCATGATGATCCTGGAGAACGTGGAGGACCCGGGCCGGCTCGCCGACATCGTGGCGGCCAACGTGAACCTGAAGGTGGCGGACGCCATGCAGGTGCTCGAGGCCGTGGACCCCAAGGACCGGATCAACCGGGTCCACAGCCTGCTGGAGCGGGAACTCCAGGTGCTCATGGTCCAGGCCAAGATCAAATCGGCCGCCAAGGAGGAGATGAACAAGAGCCAGCGGGAGTACTTCCTGCGCCAGCAGCTCAAGGCGATCCAGGACGAGCTCGGGATCACCGACGACCGGGGGGAGGAGATCGAGAACCTCCGGGAGAAGATCGAGAAGGCCAAGATGCCCAAGGAGGCCCGGGCCGAGGCCGAGCGGGAGCTCAAGCGGCTCCAGGGCATGCCCCCGTCCTCGGCCGAGGCGGCGGTGATCCGTACCTACATCGAGTGGCTCACCGAGATGCCCTGGAAAAAACGCACCAAGGACAACATCGACATCCCGCGGGCCAAGAAAATCCTGGACGAGGACCACTACGACCTGGAGAAGGTCAAGGACCGGATCCTGGAGCACCTTGCGGTCAAGAAGCTCAAGCCCGACACCAAGGGCCCGATCCTGTGCTTCGTGGGGCCGCCGGGGGTGGGGAAGACGAGCCTGGGCCAGTCCATCGCCCGGGCCATGGGCCGCAAGTTCGTGCGGATGAGCCTCGGGGGCGTCAAGGACGAGGCCGAGATCCGCGGTCACCGCCGCACCTATGTGGGCGCCATGCCCGGCCGGATCGTGCAGGGGATCCGCAAGGCGGGCTCCCGCAACCCCGTGTTCATGCTGGACGAGGTGGACAAGATCGGCCAGGACTTCCGGGGCGACCCGGCCTCGGCGCTCCTGGAGGTGCTCGACCCGGCCCAGAACTCCAGTTTCGAGGATCACTACCTGAACGTGCCGTTCGACCTCTCGGAGGTCATGTTCATCTGCACCGCGAACCTGATCGACCCGATCCCGCCGGCGCTCCTGGACCGGATGGAGGTGATCCGGCTGTCGGGCTACACCCGGGAGGAGAAGCTCGAGATCGCCCGCCGGCACCTGATCCCCCGTCAGATGGCCGAGCACGGGCTCACCGGGGAGCATCTGGAGATCTCGGACGAGGCCCTCGGCATGGTGATCGACCAGTACACCCGGGAGGCAGGCCTGCGAAACCTCGAGCGGGAGATCGCGAACCTGTGCCGGAAGGTCGCCCGGCGAGTGGCCGAGGGCCAGGCCACAAAGCACCGCATCACCCGAAGGAACCTCCACCGGTACCTGGGCCCGCCGCGGTTTCTGCCCGAGGCCGAGGTGGAGGACGACCTCGTGGGAGTGGCGACCGGGCTCGCCTGGACCCAGAGCGGCGGCGACATCCTCCACATCGAGGTCACCACCATGAAGGGGTCGCCCAAGCTGATCCTCACGGGCCAGCTCGGCGACGTGATGAAGGAGTCGGCCCAGGCGGCCCTCTCCTACGCCCGGAGCAAGGCCGCCGACCTCGGGGTGCCCGAGGACTTCTTCGACCAGCGGGAGGTCCACATCCACGTGCCCGCCGGGGCCATCCCCAAAGACGGCCCCTCGGCCGGGATCACCATGGCCGTGGCCCTACTGAGCGTGATGACCGGCCGGCCGGTGGACCACACCGTGGGCATGACCGGCGAGATCACCCTGCGGGGCCGGGTGCTCCCGGTGGGCGGGATCAAGGAGAAGTGCCTGGCGGCCATGCGGGCCGGGCTCAAGGCCGTGATCCTTCCCGAGCGGAACGAAAAGGATCTGGAGGACCTGCCGCCCAAGGTCCGTCGGGCCCTCACCTTCCATCTGGTGAAGACCATGGACGAGGTGATCGACCTGGCCCTGAAGCCCCCTGCTGACGCGGCCGAACCCCGGGAGGCCGCCGCCTCGTGAGGCTCGCGGACCTCGGGGAGTTCGGCCTCCTCCGGCGGTTGGGGCTCCTCCCGGCCCGAACGGCAGAGGGGCCCGGCGACGACACCGCCGTCCTCCCCCTGGAGGACGGCGTTCTTCTCTTCACGGCCGACGCCCTCGTGGAGGGCGTCCACTTTTGCCGTGCCTGGGGCCGGCCCGAAGACCTGGGCTGGAAGGCCCTGGCCGTGAACGCAAGCGACGTGACGGCCATGGGCGGCACCCCCTGGGCCTTCACCCTGACCCTGTCCGCCCCCCCCGACCTCCCCGTGTCCTGGATCGAGGGGTTCTACCGGGGGCTCCGGGAGGCGGCCCGGGCGTTCGGGTGCGTTCTCGCCGGGGGCGACACCACCGCCGCCCGGGACCTGACGGTGTCGGTGGCCCTCCTGGGCCGGGCCGAACGGGCCGTCCTGCGGTCCGGCGCCCGGCCGGGGGACGACCTCTACGTGACCGGATTCCCGGGGGAGAGCGCGGCCGGGCTCGCGCTCCTCCAGGCCGGCCGAGAAGGGGAGTTCCCCCACCTCGTACGCCGGCACCTCCGGCCGGAGCCCCGGCTCGCCCTGGGCCGGGCCCTGGGGAGGACCCAGGCGGCCTCGGCCCTGATCGACGTCTCGGACGGGCTCCTCCAGGATCTCGGGCACCTGGCCCGGGCGAGCGGCGTGGGCGCCGAGGTGTGGGCCGAGCGGGTGCCGGTCCCGGCGGATCTCGGGCGCGCGGCGGAGTTTTTGGGCGCCGACCCTCGGGAGTGGGTGTTCGGGGGAGGCGAGGACTACGAACTCCTGTTCTCCGCTCCCCCGGGGCAACGGAGGGCGGTGGAAACCCTGGCCCGAGCCGCCGCCACCCCCGTGTGGCGGATCGGCCGGGTCACCCCGGAGCCCGGCGTTCGGGTCCTCGACCGCGGCGCTCCCTGGGCGCCCCGCCGGGCCGGGCACGACCACTTCCGGTCGCGGTGACCCACCCGCCATGCCTTCCCTGCCCCGGTTCCCCCACCCCTGGGACGATCTGGCCTGGTTCCGGCGGCTCGCCGAGGCCGTGGAACGGGAAACCGGCTTAGAGCTCCGGGCCTACAAGGAAACGGCGATCGTGCGGCGGGTGCGGGCCCGGTGCAAGGCGCTCGCCCTGCCGGACCCGGAGGCCTACGCCGCGTTCGCGGCCGCGAACCCCGGGGAGGCGCGGCGCTTCGCCCGGAGCCTGAGCGTCGCGGTCTCCGGGTTCTTCCGCGACCCCGCGGCCTTCGCGGCCCTGGGCCGGCTTTTGCCGGAGCTCGCCGCCCCCAAGCTCCCCGGCGTGCCGCTCCGGCTCTGGAGCCTCGGGTGCTCCCGGGGCCAGGAGGCCTTCTCCCTGGCGGCCACGGCCCTCGGGGCGCTTCCCCCCGGCCGCCCGTTCGAGGTGCTGGGCACCGACCGGGACGAGGCGGCCCTGGCCCGGGCCGGGGAGTACGGGGAACGGGAGGTGGAGGGCCTTTCGGAGGCGCAGCGCGCCCGGGTCCTCGAACCCGTGGGGGAAGGCCGCTGGCGGGTGCGCCCCGAGGTGCGGGCCCGGGTGCGGTTTCGGGCCGGGGACCTCCTGGACCCGGCCACCTACCCCGAGGGGCAGGATCTCGTGGCCTGCCGGAACGTGCTCATCTACCTGCGCCGACCGGTCCAGACCTGGGTGCTGGAGCACCTGGCCCGGGCGCTCCAGCCGGGGGGCGCCCTGGTCCTCGGCACCAGCGAGACGCTCCTCGGCCTGGGGGCCGATCGCTTCGAGCCCTGGGACGCGCGGCTCAGGATCTACCGAAAGCGGGGGTGACCGGCGGACACGGCTCGCCCCAACGCTGCCTCGCTTTCTAGCGAGGCGTTCCCTAAATCCCGTAGTATTTCCACGGGGTGGGGCTGGGGCCCCTCCTTCGCTGAACGGCCTCGCAGGGGCTGCCTCGGCGCGGTCCGCTGCGGCGCGTGAGGGCACGCGCCGCGGCCGCTCCCCTGGCGCCGGGCGGCCCGAGTTGCTCCGCCGTCGCGCTTCGCCGGACCCCCAGCCCCTCCGCCGCAATGTGCATGCTTTTTTGTGAGACGGACCACTAGCCGCCTCACCGCCCAGCCGCCGAACCTTCGTTTACGGCCGCGCCGGCCGGTACCCGCCCTGGGGCAGGGACTCGGGGCTCTTGAACACGAACTCCACCCGGCGGTTTCGGGCCCGGCCCTCGGGGGTGTCGTTGGGGGCGATGGGCCGGCTGTCGGCGAACCCCACGGCCACGAGCCGGGCGGGGTCGGCGCCGCGCTCCACGAGGTACCGCAGGGCCGCCGTTGCCCGGGCGGAACTGAGCTCCCAGTTGGAGGGAAACCGCTCGGTGTGGATCGGCACCGAGTCGGTGTGGCCCAGGATGTATAGATCGAGGGTGTACTTCTTGATGAGGGCGGCGATCCGGTCCAGCACGGCCGCGGCCTCGGGCTTGAGGTCGGCCGAACCCGAGGGGAAGAGGAGCTTCCCCTCCACCCGCACGGTGACCCCCTCCTCGTCCATGGTGACCTCGGCCGCGCCCCCCAGCTCCTGGAACAGGGCCTGGACGATGCTCAGGAACTGCTGCATCGACATGCCCTGCTCCTCCGTCTGGCCCTGGCCTTCCTCCATGGCCTGCTGGAGCATCTGCTCGATGGGACTTTCGGACCGGGCCATGTAGTCGCCCCAGGTCTCCTTCTGCACCCCGAAGGCGTCCTTGACGCTCCCGAGCATCTCCCGAAATTTCTGGGCGTCCATGTTGGCAAAGGAGAGCAGGAGCACGAAGAACGTGAGGAGCAGGGTGGACATGTCGGCGAAGGTCGCCATCCACGCCGGCGCCCCCTCCTCGGCCTCTTCCTGGGGCCCCTTGTTCAGGAGTTCGTCCATCTAGGCCGCCTCCCCGGCCGCCTCGCCGCCACCGCCGCCGTCGCGTTTTTCCTTCCGCATGGTCGGGGCGATGAAGGCCTCGAGCTTGTCCTTCAGCACCTTGGGGTTCGCGCCCTGCATGATCGAGATGATCCCCTCGGTGATCACCTGCTTTGCCAGCGCCTCCTCCTTGCTCCGGTACTCGAGTTTGTTGGCGATGGGCAGGCACACGAGGTTCGCGATCAGGGCCCCGTAGAGGGTCGTGAGGAGCGCCACCGCCATGGACGGCCCGATGGACGAAGGATCGTCGAGGGAGCGGAGCATCTGCACCAGCCCGATCAGGGTGCCGATCATCCCGAAGGCCGGACCCATGGCGCCCATCTGCTTGAACACCTTCTGGCCGATGGCGTGGCGCTCCTGGGTGAAGCTCACGTCGGTGGACATGATAAACCGGATGAGCTCCTCCTCGTTGCCGTCCACGGCGAGTTGGATCCCCTTCTTGAGGAACGGATTGGTGATCTCCTTTTCGGCGTCCTCCAGGGCCAGGATGCCGTTGGTGCGGGCTAGGCGCGACAGGCTCACCATCTGGTCGATGATCTCGTCGAGGTTCCAGGTATCCTCCTTGAACGCCTTGACCGCGACCTTGACGGCGCCGATCACGGTGCGCATCGGGAACATGATAAACGTCACCGCGATCACGCCGCCCACCACGATGAGCACCGAGGGGATGTCCACGAACGCCAGCGGCGCCCCGCCGATCACGATGGCCGCGACGATCAGCACCGTTCCCGATGCCAGGCCAATAATGGTTGCCAGATCCATGGAACGCGTCTCCCTAGCGGATTCGATGTGCGGACCTTTCTTCTGTTCGGCGGTTTCCCCGAAAACTTGAGCCCCCCGTTCCCGCATCGCCCGGCGCCGTCTGGCGTTTTTGCGAGGTTCTGTGGTACGAATCGGGCATTCTCTCCCACGGGACCCGACATGCGCCCCTTCGCCCTCGTGCTCTTATCCTTCCTCACGTTCCCCGGCACCGCGTGGGCCGTGCAGCGGCACTCCGGCGAGGGGCTCGTGGCCCACGAGATCGCCCACCTCGCCTTGGCCCTCGCCCTGGTCCAGTTCGCGCTCCAGGCCCGGCGGAACGGGGCCGCGGGCAGCCGCCTCCTCGCCGGGGGCGCCGCCCTGTTCGGGCTCTGGAGCCTGTGGGCCTTCACGAGCCACCTCCTTCCCGGGTATCCGGTCTGGGCCCGGGATCACCTGATCCTGGTTCCGGCACTTTTCCTGCTCTGGAAAGGAATCCGGGCCCGGGTGAGAGAGAACCGGGCGTGAGCGATCTTTTCGCGGTGGGGGTGGACCGGCTCGGGGCCCTGACGGTGTTGGCCCTCGCGGTGCTCTTCCACCGGGAGACGAGGCGCCTTCCCCGCACGGTGGACGGCGTGTACCTGCGGTGGTTCGGAGGACTCATAGCCCTGGTTGCCATGGCCCGCGTGGTTTCCCACGTGGGCGTGCCGGTGCTGGCCGCGCGCTGGCCCGCGGCCGAGGGGCTCTACCCCTACACCGGGGCCCTGAACACGGTGCTGTTCGCGGGGCTCGCGGTGGCCACCTGGTTCCACCGCCAGACCGGGGCGTTCCAGCGGGTCGTGGAGGACGAAAAGAACCGTCTGCGGCGGGACCTCGCCGGGGCCCAGGCCGAGCTCCGGGCCCACCGGGACCGCCTGGCCGGAGCGGTGGAAACCGCGCGGGAGATCCTGCGCCGGGTGGTGGAGCGGGGGGAGTACGGGGAGCGGTTTCCCGATCCCGAGGCCCCGGCCTGCTGGGAGCGGTTTGACTGCCCCGACGCGGCCTGCGAGGCCCGGGGCCGCACCGACGAGCGGTGCTGGCGGATCCGGGGCGGGGCCGGGGCCGACCGGCCGTGCCGGTTTCCCACCTGCGCTGAATGCCCCGTGTACCGGGAGGCCACGGCGGGCGAAATCGGGGCCCTGGCGGAGACCGTGAACGACCTCCTCTTTCTCCTGGACCGGGAGGCGCGGGACCGGCGGCTCTTCCTTTCGGCCCTGAGCCACGACATCCGGGGGCAGCTCGGGTCGGTCCGGGGTTTCCTGGACCTCCTGGCCAGCCCGACCCCCTCGGAGGCCGAGCCGGGCGAGATCCTGGCGCTCGCCCGGTTCTCCCTGGAGCGGGTCATGCATCTCGCCGAAACCCTGGTGCTGGAAGGGCGCGCCAAGGCCCGAACCCTCGCCCCCGCGCCCCGCCCGTTCGAGGCCGCCGCCGCCCTCGGGCGCCTGGCCCGGACCTTCGGGCCCCAGGCCCGGATGCGCGGCGTCGAACTCCGGGTCCAGGCCGATGAACCGGCGCCCCCGGCCGTCCGGGCCGATCCCATGATGGTGGAACGGGCCGTCGCGAACCTCGTGGACAACGCCCTCAAACACGCCCCCCGGGGCTCCCGGGTGACCTTGGCGGCGAGGGCCACCCCCTCCGGGGGGCTGCGGATCGAGGTGGCCGACGAAGGCCCGGGCATCCCGCCCGAACGCCGCGACGAGGTGTTCCGGCCGTTTCGCACCTGGGACGAGCGGGGAACCGGCCTGGGTCTCTTCGTCGTGGCCGCCGTGGCCCGGGCCCACGGCGGGCGGGCCGGGGTCGAGGACGGCCCGGGCGGCCGGGGCAGCCGGTTCTGGGTCGAGCTTCCACCGGCGCCCCCGCAGCGGGAAGCCGGAACCGATTCCGGTTGAACCACGGAGGGCACGGAGGACACGAGGAATCGGGGAGTGGCTTAACGAGAGGGGGTGCGTGTTCCCCCGGGGGCACCCGACCGCCGACCGGGGGGACCGATTCGAAACGGACCACGGAGGGCACGGAGAGTACGGAGGGGGTGAGGAAGTTCGGCCGCCTGGCCGCCCTGCCACCTCGCCGCCCAGCCTAGCGACCGAAGTCCGACGACCGTCGACCGGAGACCGAACCCATGTCCGAAACGCCGGGTGGAAAGGGAAGCCTGGCCTTTTTTGGCCTGTGGCTCCTGCTGCACGAAAAGGCCGACGACTGGATCCGCGACGCGATCCGCCGGGCCCGGGAGACGCCCGAGGACGTGCGCGACGAATACGAGCGGTTCCTCCTGGCCGTGGACCGGGAAAAGGAGCTTCTCAAGGGCGTGGTGGGCCGCATGGCGGCGAACCAGATCCGGGCGTTGGGGTTCCTGGGCCCCGAGGAGGCGCGGGATCTCCGGGACGAAATCCGGGAACTACGCGAGCGGCTCCGGGCCCTGGAGGAGCGCCTCGACCGGATGGGGGATGGAAACCCGTAGAGGCCCGCCCTGGGCCCGGGCGGTTCGGCGGTTCCTGGAACGGGCGGGGCCCGGGTTCGTGAAGCTGGGCCAAGTGCTGTCGGTGCGGCCCGACCTGGTGCCCGATTCCCTCCGGCGGGAACTCGAGGCGTTGCAAGATCGCGCCGTTCCGGTACCCTGGGGCCACGTGCGGGCCGAGATCGAGCGCGCCCTCGGTCCCGGCGCCGGGGCGGTCTTCCGCCGGGTCGTTCCGCAACCGGTGGCCAGCGCCTCGGTGGCCCAGGTTCACCGGGCGGAAACCCCCGACGGGAGGCCCCTCGCGGTCAAGGTGCTCCGGCCCGGGGTGGAGGAGAGGGTTCTCCGGAACCTCCGGCTCGCGCGGCGGATGGCGCCGGGCCTCGGGCTCTGGCCGGCCCTGCGGGGCCGCGTGGACGCGGAAGCCCTGTGGCGGGAGATCGAGCGGGCGGCCCGGGCGGAGCTCGACCTTCGGGCCGAGGGGGAAACCGCCTGCGAGCTGGCCCGGGGACTGCGGGAAGAACCCCGGATCCGGATCCCCGAGGTGTACTGGCCCGGCACGGCCCGCAGGGTACTTTCGGCCGGGTGGATCGAGGGTCACAAGCTCTCGGCTCCCGAAGCCCGCCGGCACCCGGAGTATCGGGACCTGGCGGAGACGGGCGCAAGGGCGTTCTTCCGGCAGGTCTTGGAACTGGGATTGTTCCACGCCGACCTCCACCCGGCGAACCTTTTGATCACCCCCGCCGGCGAGATCGGGTACGTGGATTTCGGGCTCCGGGGCCGGCTCGGCCCGGGGGAGCGCCGGGCGGCTCTGGGGGTGCTGGTGGGCCTTTTGGCCCGGGATGCCGGGCTCGCCCTGCGGAACCTGGAGCGCCTGGGCGTTCGGGTACCCCGCGAGCGCCGGGCGTCGTTCGTGGAGGAAGTGGACCGGGTCCTCGGCGCCGCCCTGCGACCGCGCCTCGAGGAGGTCGAACTCGCGGCCCTGGGCCTGGGCCTCCTGGGGGCGGCGCGGCGGGCGGGCGTTCGGTTTCCCCACCGCCACGCGCTCCTCGTGAAGGCGCTCCTCTCCGTGGAGGGGACGGCCCGGCTGCTCCACCCGGGCTTCTCCCTGGAGCGGTGCGCCGGGGAGTACCTGGCCGAGCGGACCCTCGAGACCCTCCGGCCGGGCCTCGTCCTGGAGGCCGCCTGGCGGGGGGCGGCCCTCCTGGTGCTCGGCCGCCTGTGCGCGGACCTGACTCCTTGAACCCGGCCGCAAACCGAGGTGAACGAATGCTGCTTACGCTGGAAAATCCTTACCCTTCTCGCTTTCCGGCCTCCCAGCCTTCCAGCTTGCTCACGGAGGACTCCCATGAGTAAGGCAGCCCCGGCGGCCAAGCCGGCCGCCCCGCCCGGGGAAAACCCCATAACCGTGTACAAGGCGTGGTGCAAGAAGTGCGGTATCTGCGTCGCCTTCTGCCCCAAGAACGTGCTGGAACGGGGCCCCGACGGCCACCCGGTGCCCGCCCGGCCCGAGGACTGCATCCGATGCCACATGTGTGAGCTGCGATGCCCCGATTTCGCCATCACCGTGAAGGACAAGGAGGAGCGGTCATGAGGCCCAAGGGATCCCGGGAGCTCCTGCTCCAGGGCAACGAGGCGGTGGTGGAGGCGGCGCTCGCGGTGGGATGCACGTTCTACGCGGGCTACCCCATCACCCCCTCCACCGAGATCGCCGAGGGGCTGGCCGCCCGGCTGCCGGCCGTAGGCGGCACCTTCATCCAGATGGAGGACGAGATCGCGAGCCTCGCGGCCTGCCTGGGGGCGAGCCTGGCCGGCGCCAAGGCCATGACCGCCACCTCGGGGCCCGGGTTCAGCCTGATGCAGGAGCTCATCGGGTACGGGTGCATCGCCGAGATTCCCGTGGTCATCGTGGACGTGATGCGGGGCGGCCCCTCCACCGGGCTTCCCACGAGCCCCTCCCAGGGCGACGTGATGCAGTCCCGGTGGGGCACCCACGGCGACCACCCGATCATCGTGCTCACGGCCTCTTCGGTGCGGGAAGCCTTCGACCAGACGGTGCGGGCCTTCAACCTGAGCGAGAAGTACCGAAACCCGGTGATCCTTCTGCTCGACGAGGTGGTGGGCCACATGCGCGAGAAGGTCCGGCTGCCGGCCCGCGGCGCCGTGGAGCGGGTGGACCGGATCCGGCCGAGCATGCCGCCCGAGTGGTACGCCCCCTACGACGAGACGAACACCGGCGTGCCCCCCATGGCCGCCTTCGGCGACGGGTACCGCTACCACGTCACCGGGCTCGTGCACGACCGGATGGGGTTCCCCACCCAGCAAAAGACCGAGATCGTCCAGGGCCTGAACCGCCTGTTCCGGAAGATCGAGCGCGGGTTCCGGGAGATCTGCGTCACAGAGGACGTGCGGTTGGACGACGCCGAGGCCGTGGTGGTGGCCTACGGGTCGGTGGCCCGAAGCGCCCGGGAGGCCGTGGAGGAACTCCGGGCCCAGGGCAAGAGGGCGGGGCTCCTGCGGCTCCAGACCCTCTGGCCCTTTCCCCGGGCGGCCTTCGAGCGGCTCCTGGGCCGCGGCGGGGTGAAGGCGCTCCTCGTGTGCGAGATGAACCGCGGTCAGGTGTACCGGGAGGTGCTCCGGGTCGCCCGGGGCCGCGCCGACGTCCACAAACTCGTCCGAAACGACGGCGAGCTCATCACCCCGGCCGAGATTGCCAAGGGTCTCAGGGAGTGGCTGTGATGGAGCGTTCGAACCGAGAGATCATCCAGAACTACCTGCGCCACGGGAAGAAATTCCCCCACATCTGGTGCCCGGGTTGCGGCAACGGCGTGGTGCTGGGGTGCCTGCTGCGGGCCATCGACCGGCTGGGCTGGCCCAAGGACGACGTGGTGCTGGCCAGCGGCATCGGGTGCTCGAGCCGGGCCCCGGTATACGTGGACTTCAACACCCTGCACACGGTCCACGGCCGGGCGCTCGCCTTCGCCACCGGGGTCAAGCTGGCCCGGCCCCACCTCAAGGTGATCGCCATCATGGGCGACGGCGACTCGGTGGGGATCGGCGGCAACCACTTCATCCACGCGTGCCGCCGCAACATCGACATGACCGCCGTGATCGTGAACAACCAGATCTACGGCATGACCGGTGGCCAGGTGAGCCCGGCCACCCCCACCGGCGCCCTCTCCACCACCACGGTCTACGGGAACCTCGACCAGCCCTTCGACGTGTCGCGGCTCGCCGAGGCGGCCGGGGCGACCTTCGTGGCCCGCACCACGACCTACCACGTGAGGGAACTGGAGAACCTGTTGCAGAAGGCGTTCGTCCATACGGGATTCTCCGTGGTGGAGGTGATCGCGGGCTGCCCCACCACCTACGGCCGCCGGAACCGCCTGGGCGGGCCCGTGGACATGATGCGGTGGCAGAAGGAGCACGCCGTGTCGGTGAAGAAGGCCGCCGCGATGCCGCCCGAGGAACTCGCCGGCAAGATCATCACCGGGGTCCTGGTGGAGCGGGAGGCCCCCGAGTACACCCGGGAGTACGAGAAGGTACGGCAGGCCGCCCGGGCGGCCCTGCCGGAGCCCACCGTGGAAGAGGAGAAGATCGACCGCACCGGCGCCGAGCCCTGACCCGAGAAGGAGAGAAAACCATGCGAACCGAAGTGCGCCTGGCGGGCTCCGGCGGCCAGGGCCTCATCACCGGCGGCATCATCCTGGCCGAGGCCGCGGGGCTCCACGAGGGTAAGAACGTGGTCCAGACCCAGAGCTACGGCCCCGAGGCCCGGGGCGGCGCGAGCAAGGCCGAGGTGATCATCAGCGACGGGCCCATCCACTACCCCAAGGCCCAACGGCTCGACATCCTCCTGGCCATGACCCAGGAGGCCTGCGACAAGTACTTCCACGACCTCAAGCACGACGGCGTGCTCATCGTGGACGCGGACCTCGTGCCCACCCCGCCGAGCTCGTCGGCCCTGGTGGTGCCCATCGTGCGCACCGTACGCCAGGAACTCGGCCGGGAGCTCTTTGCCAACATCGCGGCCCTCGGGGTCCTGGCCGGGGCCACCGGCGTCGTGGGGCTGCCGGCCCTGGAGGCCGCCGTGCTCGCCCGGGTGCCGCCGGGGACCGAGGAGCCCAACCGCAAGGCCCTGGAGCTCGGGTTCGCCCTGGGCAGGGAAGCCCTGGAAAAGCCCCGGGAGGCCGAGCCCTACGAGGCCGACGAGTAGGCCCCGGCGATGATGCGGGTCCGCCTCCTGCCCCTCGTGCTCCTGGCGGTCCTCACCGCGGCCGGACCGGCCGGGGCGCTGGTGGCCGCGGTGGACCGCAACTACCCGCCCCACGAGTGGTGGGAGGCCGGGAACGCGCAGGGCTTCAACGCCGAGGTGCTGCGGGCCGTGGCGCGGGAACTCGGGGAGCCCCTGGCGTTTCGGCCCTACGTCTGGGCCGAGGTCGAGCGGGCCCTCGACCGGGGCGAGGTGGACCTCTCGTGCATGGCCCGCACCCCGGGGCGGGCCGAGCGCTATGCCCTCACCCGAACCCCCATCCTCCCCCTCGAACTCGCGATCTTCGTCCGGGAGGGAACCGCCGGCATCCCCGACCTCTCCGCCCTCGCCCACCGCACCGTGGCCGTGGAGGAGAACGACATCGGCCACCGGGTGCTCCGCGAGCGCTGCCCCGAAGCCGTGGCCGTGGTGGTGCCCGACCAGGCCGAGGCCCTGCGGCTCCTGGCGGCGGGGGAGGTCACCGCGTACCTGGGCAACCGCCACACCGGCCCGTACCTGATCGAACGGCTCGGGCTCCGGGGGATTCACACCATCGGGGAGCCCGTGCCCGTGGGCGAGCGGGTCATCGCCCTGCCCAAGGGCCAAACCGCCCTGCGGGACCGGGTGGACCAGGCCTTGCGGCGCCTTACCGCCGACGGGACGCTTGAGCGGCTTCGGGAGAAGTGGTTCGGCAGGCCCGCGGTTTCCACCCGGGATTGGCGGCCGGTTCTCCGGAGCATCGCGGCGGGAGCCGCCCTCGTCCTCCTGGCCTTAGGGGCGCTGGTGCTGTGGAACCGGTCGCTCCGGCGGGAGGTGCGCCGGCGCACGGCAGAACTTCGGGCCTCGGAAGAGCGCTACCGGGCGCTTCTCGACACCGCGCTGGAGGCCGTGCTCGTGGCCGATCTCGAAACGGGGGAGATTCTCTACGCGAACCGGCCCACCGAGCGGCTTCTCGGCCTCTCCCGGGCGGAGATCCTGGGCCGGCGCGTCCAGGACCTGGTAATGGACGACGACCGGGAGCGGGTTCGGCAGAGTTTTGAAGAGGTCGCGGCCGACCGAAGGGGCGCCCTGCCCCGCTCCTACGTCGTGGCCCGGCCCGACGGGGAACGAAGGGTCGTGGAGGCCGTTTCGAGCCCCATGGAGTACCAGGGCCGTCCGGCGGCCCTCGTCTACGCTCGGGACGTGACCGAGCGGGAGGAAAACCGCCGCCGGGCCGAACAGGCCGACCGGCTTCGATCGGTGGGCCGCCTGGCCGGGGGCGTGGCCCACGAGTTCAACAACCTCCTGGCGGCGGTCCTCGGCCACGCGGAACTCGGCGAACTGGAAACCGCGGACCCGTCGGCCCGCCGACGGTTCCGGGCCGTGGCCCAGGCGGCCCAGCGGGGGGGCGAGATCGCCCGGCAACTCCTCGCCTACTCCCGGCAACAGCCGCTCCGGCCCCGCACCGTGGATCTGTGCGCCGAGGTGCGCCAGGCGGTGGAGTTCCTGCGGCCCCTGCTCCCCCGGAACATCGAGCTCCGGGTCGAGTGCGAGCCGGAATCCGTGTGGACGCGGGTGGACCCGGCGCGGCTCCAGGAGGCGCTGGTGAACCTGGCCACCAACGCCCGGGACGCCATGCCCCAGGGCGGGCGGCTCCTCGTAGAGGTGGACCGGGTGGACCTCGACGGAGCCTACACCCGAAACCACCGGGACCTGGAGCCCGGCCCCTACGCCCGGATCACGGTATCGGACACCGGGGAGGGCATCCCCCCCGAGGTGCTCCCCCACGTGTTCGAGCCCTTCTTCACCACGAAACCCGTGGGCAAAGGCACGGGGCTCGGGCTTTCCACGGTGCACGGGTTCGTGAAGCAGAGCCGCGGCCACGTCCACGTGTACAGCGAACCGGGGGTGGGCACGACGGTCCGCCTCTACCTGCCCGAGGCGCCCCCGGCGGATCAAGCCGGGGAGGCGGCGGAACCGGACGAGCCGTCGGAGACCCCGGCGCGCACGGCGGCGGAGGTCTGGGTGGTGGAGGACGAACCGGCGGTCCGGGAGATGCTTTGCGAGTTCCTGGAGTCCCAGGGCTACCGCCCCCTCGGCTTCGCCTCGGGGGAGGCCGCCCTCCAGGCCCTCGACGGGCGCCGCCCGGATGCGGCCGTGGTGGACCTGGTGCTCGAGGGCCGAAGCGGCCGGGAGGTGGGCGTGGCCCTGCGGGAGGGGGTTCCGGGTCTTCCCCTCGTGTACATCTCGGGATACTCGGAATCCTTCGCCCGGGCCGAGGGCCTCCTGGAGGAAGGGGCGGCGTTCCTCACCAAGCCGTTCCGGGTCGCCGACCTCCACCGGGTTCTCCTGGCCGCACTGGAAGCAAAGGGGGAGCACACGGGAAACGGCTAGCCCCCGGAACGCCAGGGGGCCAAGAAACGTTCGCCGTTCCTCTCTCTGTGGAGAGAGATACTAATACCTTC